>NZ_JAQDPG010000010.1:0-181685 GCF_027659535.1 Enterococcus malodoratus
TGTTTTAACTTAAATAATAGAATGGACTTTCTCATTTACACAAAATATTTTACACTCTCTCAAGAGACTTTATCAACTCTTTTTTTGCAACTTTTTTCTTTCCTATTAAATTCTTAATTTCATTAAACAATATATCTATTTTATAATTATTTATATAACTCCTAAACTCTCGGTAATTTTCCCAAACGCGTATTGAACTTTCAAAACAATTTATTAAAATCAGTTCATTATCTAAAAATTTCTCATTGTACCTTGTCATTATCGAATCAGGTCTAGATATATAGTATATATAGTAAGATTTTGGAATTATCTCAAAACTAGAAATATATGGTAATAAGTCTGAATTAAATTTCCCGTCCTCAGCATTTATCATTCTTGGAAAATAAACTCCTGTGGATTGTAGCCATTCCAATTTGTACATCTTATTCCAAACTGCATTAAAAGAATTTCCAAATAGTATTCGCTTAAACTCATTTCTAAAATCCGTCTGATTTTTCAATAGATAGTAATTGTCATTAGAGATTATATATCTCTTTTCATTGACTATATCTATTCCTTCATAACCAAACATTAAAATATCAGATTGTGTTTTTTCTAGAGTTTTTTTACAGTCATCCAAAAGATTTTTCTTTATCTCATCATCTGGATCCATAAAGTAGATATAATTTCCTTCAGCTAACCTCAAACCGTCGTTTCGAGCAGGTCCGCTACCTTCATTATCTTTATTAATCAAACTAAATCTATTATCATTAGCAATTAAATCGAGAATTTTATTTTCACTATTATCTGTTGAACCATCATTAATTAGAATAACTTCAAAATTTTGTTCGATTTGATTTTTTATAGAATTAATGCTTCTTTCAAGGTATCTTTCAACGTTGTATACAGGTAATATAATTGAGAAAAAAGGTGTACTCATGTCAATCTCCTTCTAATTGATAGATACTAGATAATTGCTTTTTTTCTCGATCATAAACATTTCTTGCATGATAAATTCCTAAAAAGAAGAAAGCAAAAACCATTATTTCATAATCTTGACTAAACGGTAGTGTCAAAAAGGCGATCAAGCAGACAAAAGATACTTTGGGGATAAAGCCTTCAATAGAGAAATCTTCTTTTTTATAAAGACCTTTAATTGCCGTTTGAACGAAAGGTATAAAATAGAGTAACGCACCCAGAAATCCAACTTCAAAATTCATTAGAAAATACGTAGACTCCGTTTTATTTGAATCCATAATAAAATTAGCCGCTTTTGGACCATTTTGGCCAAAACCTAGACCTAATGGATGATTGATTACTTTTTCAATTGAATCATAAACAGAATTTATATGTCCATTTAGTGATGGATCCTTTTTTGAGAATGTAAACTGCCATAAATGTTGCACTGTATTTACAATCAGGCTATCAAACAGCACATTGTCTAGAATAATTATCAACAAAACTACTACTACAATTGAGACGATTGCCCTTAATATTTTTTTTAGTTTTAATTTGTCCTCTATCACCGAGAAAAATACTATTGTTACCAGCGTAGAAATCCAAGCTGTTCTAGAAAAAGTCCCCACTAATGCAATAAACATAATTACCATTCCAAGTGAAAAAAAAGTATTCAATCTTTTTACTAAAGATTCTTTTGTAAATAGAAAGGTAACTATCATAATTGATAGGTACAATCCAAAAGTATTTGGTGCAACGAAAGTTCCGTTAACGCGTTGCTGGCCAAAAAGTCCGCCTAAATAGAATGAATCTGGTAAGTATTTAGCTCCATTCCCAACAAAGTTGATATTTATTAAAAAATCCTGTCCCAATATAAAAGCCTGAAATATTCCAAAAAAACTAATCACTGTAGTATTAATAAACAATGCTTTAAGCAAACTAATAAACTCTTCCTTTGTATATCTACAAAATTTACAGCTAAAGTAAACTAAAATAGGAATCAAATAAACACGACCTATAGTCAACGATACACTAATATTTTGTGAAATTATGATATAACAAACAGTTATAACTGAAAAGAGTAATAACGACACATCTGTAAAACTAATTTTTATTCTATAATCATTTTTTATACATATAGCAATAGAAGAGATAAAAATTAATATTATAAGAAAATCTCTCCATAAATTTAGAAAAGTAAAGTTTTTAAAAATTACGTCACATATATAATAATGATACGGCATCAATATCAGCAACAGATTTATTAAGCGGATAATTAATTTTCTCATTTTGCCTCTCTATCTTTTCAATTGATTTTTTCTGTGATTTTTTCTAATATCAGCACCTTGAATAACAGTAGCTCCATTAATTAATCTGAAAATGAGATTGATCAAAAATGATCTGGGTTGCTTAATACATGTTCTAATCAATGAACTCCCCTCACTTTTTACAAAAGAGATTTTCAAATCATTAGTTTTCTTCAATTGATGTACTTTTCTGTTTGGATAACCTTCAATAAATGACAATGTATCTTCTAACTCTTTTAAAGAAATGATCCATTTATCAATATCAAATGATAGGTTCCTACCGGAGTCATTATGAAAGTAAGAAATCACATCGTTGTAAATAAATTTCTTATTATTGTCAAACATTAAAAGCCAGAGCATATAATCATCAGTACCATTGTTGATTATAATATTCTCTTTCCAACTTAATGGAATAGAATTACTCTTGATTAAGCATTGACCTGGAGAAATAATTAAATCTTTTATATTTAAATAGTAAAATTCCTTAACAAGCTTTTTCTTATAGAAATTATTGGTAAATATTGGTTTTTTATCTCCATTTGAAAATTCAAAATAACCATTACTTATTACAACATCGGTATCATCACTTCTTATTTTCATATAGTTTTCTAATACTTTTTTACCAGACACCTGATCATCCTGATCTAAAAATAATACATACTCGCCTCTAGATCGCTTTAATCCTTTAACTCTTGAATAGTGAATTCCTCTGTTCCTATTATTAGATAAAACTTCTACACAAAAAGGTGCATTGAAATGACTCTCTCTTAAATCAAAATCAGGAGAATCATTAACTACAATAAATTCCACCTCAAAACTTTTTTTATTTAGACTATGATAAATATCTTCAAAACTATTTTTTATGTCCTCTATATATTCAAATCCACGATAAAATGGGACTATTACTGAAATATCCAAGTTACCTTCTCCTAATCATTTTCGCAGGTGACCCAGCGATAATAGAATTATCAATAAACTTATCTTTTACAAGACTATTTGCTGCCACGATACATCCATCTCCAATTTCGCATCCATCTAAAAAGACAACTCCCGAACCAATCCAAACATCATTGCCAATCTTTATGCCTTTTCTCGAAATTCCTTGAAGTCGTATTAGTTTATTTGTATCGCTAAAATTATGATTCTCAGAATGAAATCGTACATTTTGCCCAGCAATTACATCATTGCCGATAGATATACCGCCCGCTGCTCCGAAAAAGGAGTTTTCTGCAAAACTGGTATCATTGCCTATAATTAGACCCTTTCCCAAATCAGCTAGTGTTCCAGAACAAATGATTTTACTATACTCACCAATTTTCACTCTATCACCTAATACCACTCCTTCAGTAGATAATGCATCAATTATGACTTGATCTTCAATACGAACGTTGTCACCAACCATAATTCGTGATTTATCCAATAATTTCACTTTTTTTCCAACAAAAAAATTTTTCCCTGTTTTTTTAATTCTTATCTTACTTATCTTCCCTCGAAAGACTCCAAAATAAAACTTAACACCTTTACGTAATAAATATGATAATGGTATGTTCGAAGAAAGAGTAAATTCCTTTTTTCCTGAGGCTCTTCTTATTATTTTTTCAATATCCAAAATTAACACCTTGCTTCTATATATAATTTAAAAATTTCATTTTCATGATCTTTCATTGTTTTGATGTCTGTCTCTTTATATAAATGAAAATCACTCTGATTCTTCAACTTTTGTTGAAGCTCTTCAAGGTTATTGAATATGCATTCATCACAGATAAATTCACTTGCTCCCACATTACTACTGACTAGAACACTCTTACCAAATGATATCGCTTCTAAAACAATCAATCCAAATGTCTCTTTCCACTTACTAGGTACAATTAAAATATCAATATTCTTATAAACATTTTCTAATTCACCACTCTCGTACTTCCCATGCTGAAAAACATTTGATAACTTGCTAGTTGGAATATATCCATAAGTATGAAACTCCAAATTTTCTACTGACGACATTTGATCTGCTAAACAAATGAAATCGTAAAATCCCTTATAATCCCTATCTGGTCCAATATATGCTACGTTTATCTTTGATTCTGCTTTTTTTTGAAAATGACTTTTTCTTTTAACTATTCTTGAACTAGTAATAGAAATAACAGCATAATTCAATTGCTTATCTATTTGACTGATAAAAATATTTTTTGCTATGCTACTATTAAAATGAAATTTATCTACTAATAAAAATATATCTTGATAGTATTTTCTTAGCTCTCTATATTCATCAATTTTGTTGGGGTCATCTACGATTTTTTCCTCGCTTACGCTTATATGATTAATTCTACTCTTTCTATTTACAACCTTTTTAGCGGCTCTTAAAAAGGGGTATATTTTAAGTTGGAAAACCCTAAGTTTTTTAGTACTCATCGCTTTTGAAGACGCTTGAATCCAGTCTGCAACTTTGTTTGTTTGATCGTAAGACTCCCCTTTAGAATAGAAATTCGGCTCAGGGGCTAATCCGAAATAGTCATGAGAAGTAAAGATTATTGGTATCTTCATTTTTTTTGCTACTTCAAAAAACTCTCGGTGTATTCCCATAAGTGTATGTATATGTATAACATCAGGTAAATTTTTTTTTAAGAAATCCACATAAATATCTTTTGAAATAGAAACCATAAAATCTTTTGGTGTTTTTATACCTCCGAATATCGGTAAGGGTAAGCTATTTATAATTTGAAAAGAATTAATTCCCCTACTTTCATCTTTCTTTATGTAGGTTTTCCTATTTAGTACATTCAGCGTCCCAGGATACAAAGCACAAACAATATGTCCTCTCCGATTTTGTTCTTCCATTAAATCGGTTGCATAATTTACTAATCCACCACTTCTTTCAGGAGTAAAACCTAATGTATAATGCAGAATTTTCATTATTACCCTCTATTCAAAAATTCATTTTCATACTCATTCACCACAAAATCCCAAGTAAATGATTTTGAAATTACTTTTTTTGTTTTATTCAACCAAGATCCATCTTTGCTTTTATTTGTTTCTAATGTATTAATTAGTAGAGATAAATTATCTTCAGTTCGATTCCAATACAAGGCCTCCTCTTTTCCGACTTCTCTGTTAAACCCAACATCTAAAAGTAAATTTAGTCTAGTTGAAGACAATGCTTCCAGTAATGACGGATTGGTTCCACCGACTTCATGGCCATGAATATAAGCAAATGCATTTTCACGAATATATTTCAATAATTCTTGATCATAAACTGTACCAACAAATTTTATTCGCTTATCATCATTAAAACGAGTTTCTCGTTGCAATTGATCATAGAATCTATTTTTTTCGACATTTGTAATAAGAATAAAATCTTTTTTACTATTAGACTTCATAAATTCACGAATCATTGTCTCAAAGTTATTTTCTGGAACAAATCTTCCAACAACTAAATAGTAACTACTTTGTAGAATGTCCTTCTCTCGAAACCATTTGACGACTTCTGGATTATCCTTATTCAATTTCGATTTTTCCAAGTCGGTACCATAAGCAATATATTTAGTCCGCGGATTGTATTGTCGATATTCTTCGCTAATATACCTTTCAATAGTTTTACTATCACAAATTAATAGATTTGCATGCTTTACCATTAACTGTTCAGAATATTTCCAATATCGCCGAACGGGGTAGCTCCACTTTGCTCTCATCCATTCATGCCCATCTGGATTAACTAATAAATGGCCACCTAATTCAACGATTTGTCTCTTCAGATTTCCAACAAAAGGGCCTATTCGACAAGCTAAAACATAGAAAATCGGTTGATAATCTTCATTATTTTTTGCTAATTGAATTGCATATTTTAAAGCTGTAATATCATAGTAAATCGCTCTAGCTGGTCCAATATTTGGTACATCAATGTTAAAGCACTTTGCGCCATTATGCTCAAAGTGCTTGTCAGTAATTCCTGATTTGGCCGAGTTTTCAGTCATGCACGCTACATGATATTGAATATTCCTATCCACTTGATATTCTGTCAGCTTTTCAACGAATGTCTCGAATCCTCCATATTTTGCAGGTATTCCTTTTGATCCAATAATATAAACATGCTTCATCTTATTTACCACGAATAAACTCCTTAATATGCCCCATCTGGCTTCATCATTACTTTTATCGTCTTCATAATTAGTGAGATATCATATTTAATTCCACGTTTTTGAATATAGTCAATATCAAATTCGACCATCTCGTCAAAGTGAACATCGTTCCGTCCACTAACTTGCCACAGACCAGAACAGCCTGGTTTCACCAGCAGTCGCTGCATATCATACTGCGTATACTCAGCAACTTCTCGTTGCAATGGTGGTCGCGGACCTATCAGACTCATATCACCTTTAATGACATTCAACAGTTGAGGAAGTTCATCTAAACTAGTTCGACGGATGAATTTACCAAATTCGGTCACTCTAGGGTCTTCCTGAATCTTGAACATAGCACCCTTGATTTCATTTTTATCAAGTAGGCTATCTAATTGTTTTTCTGCATCCGAACACATCGAACGAAACTTATACATAGTAAATAATTTTCCGTTTCGGCCAACACGTTTTTGCGCAAAAATTACTGAACCATTGGGATCTTCTTTACGTATTTTATAGGCAACCCACAGCATGATTGGAGAGATAAACACGAGCCCAAGGCAGCCTAAAACGAGGTCAATGATTCGTTTGATCAAATCATACCCTTTTTGATTTTCTATTTTCCCTTTATCTAACCAAATCACCTTGGAATCCCCTTGATTGGAAAATGTTCTATTGTTCAAACTATTCACGTCCCCAAAGGTTTTCTCGCTTTTCATAATTAATCCCCCCAACAAACTATTGATTAAAAAATTTGAAGCGTCATTCATTTTATTGCTTGATACATCGGCCTAACTACTGAATCCCCATTCACTAAGTCTTTTGCCATCTGCTGCATCGCTGCGACCATTTCTCTTCCGCCAATTTTCTGAATTTCTTCATAAGCTTCTTTCATTAGAAAGGTGCGATGACGGAGATTATGAGCATCGGAAGCAACCATGTATAGCATCTGATGTTCCAACATTAGCCTTGCTGTCTTTTGAATCTCGCTGCCAAATATCCCCACGATACTCGGTGCCGTTAATTGTGTCAGTGTTCCCATCTCCAGAAATGAGACCAAGCGATTGGGTTCTTCGCGAAAGACCGCATTTCTTTCTGGATGTACGATAACAGGTACATGACCTTGGCTAAGCAGATGATAGAAAACCTGCTCCGCATAGATGGGTATTTCATTTGTGGGAAACTCAATCAACAAATAAGTATTATCAAGATCTGTAAATAGAATTTCCTCACGTTTAATCGCTGTTAAGAGATACTCGGTGAGCCGTACTTCTTGCCCTTCGAGTAAGGTTAAATCTAGTCCACGCTGATCGAGTTCCTTTTGCAAAGCCGCAACATCTCGAATAATTTTGTCTGCTGGATTGTTGTATTTCCCATTATTATGATGCGGTGTGCACATCAGATGAGTGATACCTTGGCTGATCGCTTTTCGCGCCATCTCTAAGCTATCTTCTAATGTTTGAGCGCCATCGTCGACACCAGGTAAGATATGACTATGCAGATCAATCATTTAGTACTCACTTACTTCCCTTCCGTGCCATAATAATAGTAGGAGTCTTCCCCTTGCTTTTTACCGTTATAAACGACACCGATAATTTTAGCTTTGACCATATCCAATAGCTTTTTCGCTTCTAAAATCGCTTGCTTATTGGTTTTCCGTTCACGAACAACCAAGATAGTTCCGTCAACATATGATGACATGATTTGCGCATCGGTCACTGTTACTACCGGCGGCATATCAAAGATTACTAAGTCGAAGGATTCACTCAAGGTATCAACCAGTTCCTGCATCCGTTTTGAACTTAAAAGTTCAGATGGATTCGGTGGCGTTGGTCCACTTGGCATCAAGTACAGATTCTCGATATCCGTTTCGATCAAACGGCTGCCGATCTGTGTATTCCCCTGTGTTAGATACACATTTTCTACATCGTTTTCAGATAAGAAACTACCTGTAGCAGAGTTCCCTTCGGTTAGGTAATTGCTCAACCCATTCACATTTGGAACCTTGAAGCTCAAGGCGATATTCGGTTTTCTCAAATCCGCATCCACTAAAACAACTCGGCTGCCTGCATTGGCAAAAACGACCGCGAGATTTGATGCGGTAGTTGTCTTTCCTTCAGATGGACCTGAGGAAGTGACAACTAATGATTTGATCTTCTTGTCTGCTGAAGAGAATTCAATATTTGTCCGAATCTTTCGGTATTGCTCTGCCGCGGTTGAAAAAGGATTGATTGCTGTGATCAAATCAACCGGTGTAATTGCTTGTTTCTTTTTCGCCATCTATCATTTTCCCCTTACACGCGTTTTCGATTACGAGTTGGCACTGTCCGTGTTCCTCGTGTCTCTTTAGATTTCTCTGGTGGAGCAGGTGCCGCACCGCGGTTTTCATATAATTCTTTTTTAGTGATCTCAGAGACTTGTCCAAGAATCGGTAATTCCAGCGCTTCAATAATGAATCGCTCGTCTTTGACTGTTTTGTCCAACAATTCGGTTAAGAAAGCTAGACCTACACCGATCATCAAACCTAAGACTGCACCGATCAACAGGTTCAACTTATTATTCGGGAAGACTGCTTTGGAAGGAACGACCCCTTTTGAAGTAATCGTAACTTTATTGACCGCTAGTACGTCTTCAGCCTTTTCTTGGAATGTCGTAGCCGTAACGTTAGCGATCGTTGCTGCTTTTCGTGGTTCTGGCGAAGTTGCGACGATCTGGAACATTTGAGAATTCTGTGCCTGTTCCACTTCGATCATGTCCTTCAATTCAGCATTGCTGTAGGTGTATTGATACTCATTTTGCAATTGCTTTTGAACCGCATCGATGACGACGTCACCTTTAATCATGTCCTTGTATGTATTGATTAATAGTACATTTCCGTTAATATCATTTTGCAGATTGGTATTAGCCCCTTCTGCTTGTGTATTTTGCACGATCAGCTGTGCGGCTGAATCGTATTTAGGCGTAATTAAGAAAAAGGTGACCACTGCAGCCAGTCCGATCCCGGCGATTGTTGTCATCAGGATCAATAATGCTTTCTTTTTTAAAACTTGAAATAACTCTTCTAAGCTGATTGTTTCTTCCATCTTTTTTCCCTTCACTAACGAACGTTATGTATTTTTTTAGAGCGCATCCTCTCACTAATGAGCACCAAAAGAAGTGCTAGGACGGTTAACCCTAGTCCCGCAAAAACAAAACTCAAATCAAACGCCGTGATATACCCTGTTACAAATTGGTACAATCCTTCTGACATAATGCCCAAACGATCGATTACTCCACTGAAATAGATGAGTGCTGGTAAAACAGCTAACATCAATCCGCCGCCTAAAAAAGTCACACTGCTCCAGCGAATCTTTTGATGCTTCATTTTAGCCATTAGCATCAATCCAACGAAGACCAATAAAAAGGCCGCACCAGCTATAATCAGAATCAATGTCAAAGCAGATTTAAAAGCCATGACTTTCTTCCCATAGCTCAATAAATACGGGATCTCGATATAGCTTGAATAATTCTTCGTAGCAGAAGCTGCTAGGTTATTCAGATTGTTTTGAGTCGTTTCGTCAATCGCAATATTTTTCTGCTGCGCATATTGAGTGACGTTCTTCATGATATTGTCTTTCAGCTGATCTTCCCCTTGAATTTCAAAGGGAACTTCTTGATAAATACTTCGAATATAATTATCGACGTTCGCAGAAACTGTTTTTTCCGAGACCACATCCGCTAAGACTTCTGGCGGAATATTACTTCCCCGACCTAAATCTTGAATGCTTTGTGTCATATCTTTCCGGATTGTTTCTACATATTCTGTCTGATGAATTTGCTTGATCATAAAGTTCTGATTAAACAAAGTCATGCGAATACAGATTAATGCTAACGTTGCAAATAGGAGTAAAGACCCAATGAATGCTAAGATCCACCGTGGAACATTTCGTGTCGCTTGTTTCATATTTTTGTCTTTCCCCCTACTCATTTCCATTAATAATCGGTCCCGAAACAAGTTCTCCGATGGCAAACAGGCGATCGTCTGTTAACCCCAAGCTATCTAATGGATAGCACGTATAGAGAACGATTCGTCGGTCGTTTCGTTGATAGATCATTTCATCGATTTCTTTATCTTTTTTATTTCTTACGTCAAGCTGTGTAATACGGTACGAATAATTGCCGTAAGTCGTCTGAACTTCGATCGTGTCACCAACTTGGGCGGCACCTAGTTTTCCGAAATCATCGATGTTATGTCCGCCAATCAGCGACGTACCAAGTTCGCCTGGATAGACCGAGCCCATAAACTGACCCGCGCCTTGACGTAAAATTTCTTCGGTATCTCCAAAATATAAAGGAACATCCAATTGCAGTTTTTCTATCTTCACTTTTCCGAAAAGTTCCCCTCCCACCGGGTAGTTGACCTTGCTCGATGGCAGTTCGTTCTTTTCATTCGTCGCGATCTTTTTATTATCTACAGCCTCAAAAGTCTGTTCCGTCGCCTCAAAGTCGGGAGTATCTGTCAGTAAAAATAACTGAATAGAAGAAGTAACAAATTGAATGACAGGTCTTCCTATCACATACATCAAAGAATAGCCAAAAATCAGAAAGATGATCGGAGCGATCAAAATCGCTCCAACCCTCTTCAGCCTAGAAGCCTTACGCAAGTTTCTTACGTCCTACTACAAATGCACCTGCTGCAACAAGTAATAAGCTTGCGAAAGAAATTGCACTAGACAAATGTGTAATGCCTGTCTGTTTTACTGCACCACCTGATGTGTAAACCGTACTGCTTGCTGGTTTAGTTGAACCACTAGTTGAACCAGCAGAACCTGAACCTGGCTGAGTAATAGAATAGCCTCCAGGGTAGAAGGTGATTGTCAGCCCTAGGACATTAGCCGCTTTCGTGATAATATCCTTCAGTTGGTTTTTGGTGTTCAATGGCAATGCTTTAATCAATGCTTCAATAGAATTGATGTTTGAAACATCAAGCCCAGAAGCTTCAACTAAAGAACGAGCGCTTTGAATTTGGGCAACAACATCGTTCACTTTATCAGCAGAAACATCATTTTGTTTCAAGAAATTTTCTGCTTGTGCACGTTCTGCTGCACCAATGTTAAACGTCTTTCCGCCAACAGTTACGCCTTTATCCAACTCCGACAAAATTCTTTGTTCATCAGCAGATACAGCACCGTCTGCATGAGCACTAGGCCCAACAAACAAAACCACCGCGATGAGTGCAATTAACCCACTTACAATTTTCTTCATTTACATACCTCCCTTACTAATTATTTTATGTTACTCATGTCACAATTCCAGCAAAAAAAAATCCATTTTTTCTGCTGAATTTAGTATACTTTCTATTACAAAAAAAACAATGAAATTCACAATTTAATTTTTTTATAAAAAACCCTGATCTTAAAATGGTGAAAATAACAATAATAATTTTACATTAATTTGGTATTATCAAAATTAAAACCAAAAATTTTATAATTCTAAAATATTATGGATATAATTGGTCATTTCGATTGTTTCTTTGATTTATAAGCAAATTGTCTTCTTTTCAAATAAACGAAACCTTCATATTTCAATTTCATTTCAACATTTTTAAAACTTTAGGCACCGCATTTGCATGAAATAGACATTCTTTCTACTTTTACTGATAAAATAACGGGCTTATAACTTAAATGAAGCTTTTTCAGAACACACTTATAAAGAGCTATTTCCCCTATCTTTGAAAGTATTATTTGAAAATATTTTTCCGCTTTGTTTGCGCTATCAATTACGACTGATTTTAAACTGTATTCCTTTATTTAACAGCCACATAAGATATTAGAATAACGTTTCTTGTTGTTAAAACACAGACTTTTTCGTCTGAATAAGAACCCAATTTTTTTATTAAATTATGCCGAATCGGTTTTATTCATATCCGATTCTTTTTTGTGAACAAAACTTCAAAATTAAGGTTTAAATCTTTATTTGCTGTAACATTTTTGAAACTTCCCTCATCATTTAACATTAGAAATTGACCAAAAAAAGGGTATGCAACAGCATACCCTTTTTCCACGTATTCTTTTTTTTATCGACCTTTTTGATAGCCTGACTGCTCCAGAATCCTTTAACGACAGTCTATTTTCTTCTTCGGATATAGACGATGCCGCCCACTATAAGAACAATGATCACGCCAATAACAAGTAAAGTAAGTCCCTTCGCTTCACCAGTTTTTGGGTAGAACCCTTGACTTGGTGTATTTGGTCTACTTGGCTTATTGGGTTCAGTCGGCTGGTTTGGTACTCTTTTGTTCTTAGCGGTTACTTCTAATAGTCGAGGTTTTCCATTCGATTTCGCGGAAACCGTGAAATCGATAGTTTTCTCTGACAATCGGTAGCCTGCTGGTGCTTTTGTTTCTTTGAAATGATACTTATCAGGGGCCAGATCAGTTACTTCTAGCTTTCCATCAGCATTGGTTTTCAGCTGATCATGAATGACTTTTTGATTGCTATCGAATAGCTGGAATTCAGCATTCGCCAATCGTTTATTGGAATTATCAGTATCGACCTTGGTCAGTTCGACACTTCCTTGATAATTTTCAAAATCACCTAGGTTTAAAGTTGCTGGTTTCCCGTTTTGCGGATAAATCGTAAATTTGTGTTCGGTGGTATCTAAAATATATCCTTTTGGCGCCTTGGTTTCTTTTAAGATATAGTCTCCAGCACTTAAGCCTTTAGCAAAGAATTCGCCATCGTTACCTGTTTTAATAGTAGTTTGTTTCTCACCATCTTTATCGGTGGTTTCAATTGATTGATTCAGGCCACCAGACTTGAATAGCTCGTACTCGGCTCCAGCAAGTTCTTTATCACCGCTAACTTTTCTTCCTTTAATAGAAGCTTGATAGTTTGCCAAATCAAACGTCATTCCAATGGCTTGCTGATTATTTACTACGAAATAAATTGGTTGATTGCTAAGCACATAGTTTGCAGAGGTTTGTGTTTCGACTAATTTATAGCTGCCATCTTCTAGCGCTAGATTACTTAGCTCGATCGTCCCATTAGTAATTTCTGGACTTAAGTCATCTTTGATAAGCTTGCCGTCTGTTGACCCATCATCAAGGTACAAAGCAAACTTGACTTGTGACAAATCTAGGTTACCAATCTCCTTCGATTCACCGTCTGTTTTCTTCAGCTCAATTTCTTTTCGAGCATTTTGGAAATCGCCGGCGTCAACAACGTACGTACCGTCTTCGATTTTATTTGAATGGTTTTGTCCATCCGTCATTGGCATCGTTGCTGGTACGCGATCAGGAATGACAAATGTTAACGGGAACGTATTGACCAAATACCCGTTTGGCGCCTTGGTTTCCTTCACATAATACGTTCCCGGTGCTAAATCTGCGAATGACACATTGCCTTTTGCATTAGAGGTGACTTTGACAGGGTTTGAATCACTAAAATCTGCTTTTGTATAAAGCGTAAATTCTGCTCCGGCTAAATCAACCTCTTTGGAGTTATCAGAAAGATCATTTCCAACTTTATGCAGACGGATCGCACCCCGATAGTTTGCGACAGTATCTTTTATTTTTACAGTTGCTGGTTCGCCATTGTTTTCTGCTGGAATCCTGAATGCTAGATTCTCACCAGTCATAATGTATTTACCATCCTTGCCCTTATCAGGCGCCTCGGTTTCCACGAAACGATAGTTACCAGGAGCTAGTCCGGTCACACGAACAAGTCCTTTTTCATCGGATGTCGCCATTTTACCCGCGACATCTTTTCCTTGATCATCAATGATTTTGAATTTTGCATCCTGCAGCGCCTTGCCAGCCTCATCTGTCTTAGTAAGCTGTGCGGAGCCTTGATAATTTACATTGGCATCCTCAGTAATCGGAATATCAAGTACTGACGGATCGCTCTCTGCTTGTTCTTGCACTTTGAAAGGAATTTCCTTCGTATTCAGCAGATATCCTTGTGGTGCTTGCGCTTCAACAAATTTGTAGCTGCCTGGCGATAGTTCGAAGGCCTGCACATTTCCGCTCAATTCATCTGAGGTGAAAAGCCCATCGCTTCCTGCCCCATTATCAACGTTAGTAATAGGCTGCCACTGGTCGTTTTGCTGCATGAGTAGTTGATATTTTGCACCGCCTAAACCATGCCCTTTAGCATCAAGCTTTTGGAATCGGACGCCTTCTTTATAGTTTTTGAAAGGCGTCTGTTCGTCTATGACCAATTTTTGGCTCGCGTCATCAATTGTGACTGAACTGCCTTCTTGGTTATTTGATACAGGTGTTGTAAAGCGGACTAGCTGCCGGTTTGTCAAATAGTCGTTCGGGGCTTGAATTTCTTTGATCGCATAACTCGTTCCTGGTGTTAGATTCTCAAATGTAAAGTAGCCATCTGATCTTGAAGTGACAGGGTCTCCGACTGTGGTCTTTCCATCAGCTTTATACAATTGGAATCGTGCACCAGCTAAAGGTGTATCTCTGCCTTTATTATAGTCATGTCCATCGACTTTCTTGAAGCGTGCGGAGCCTTGGTAATCAATCAACGGATCTCCGTCATTTAGCTGAATCGTAGCTGGTTCTTGATCCCCAGTCGTGACTGGTTCCACTGCAAAAGTAAATTCTCTACTATTTAAATAGTATCCTTCTGGCGCTTGGCTTTCCTTTAACTTGTATTTACCAGGCGGCAGTTCGGTCAAATTCAATTGCCCTTTGCTATCTGTTACATAAGAATCTTGAATCCCATAATCATAATAATCATTCGTATTGTATTCCGCCCGTTGTAAATTGAATTTCGCTCCGGCAAGACTCTTACCTGATTCATCTGATTTTTTCAGCATTGCAGAACCTTGATAGTCCTTCAACTGTAATTTCCCATCCGAGACAACTTCGTCATTCACAAAAACGTTGCGTGAATTATCCGCGTTTCTCTTTACTTCAAAATCAATGGGCGTCAGATTGATCTGGTATATTTTCGGTGAGGCTGCTTCTCGAATTCGGTATTGTCCATCCCCTAACCCAGATAGATCGACTCCTTCTTTCTTAGATACAAAGGCCCTTAACAAAATATAATTTGGCGCATCAGCCGTACCGTTATTTTGGTAAAGATTAAAAAATCCACCCTCTAGCGGTTGCCCATTGCGATCGGTCTTATGGAAAATCACCTTCACTGGCTCATTTTCAATCTGCGTGATTGGTGTATCATTACTAGTACTTACAGAAACTTTCTTTCCTGCTAGCAGATCCGGCGAAATAGTGTACCCATCTGGCGCCTCGATTTCTTTGACGTAATACTCGTAAGTCGAACTGGTAGCGATTAGATTTCCGAAAGTCGCCAATCCTTGACTATCTGTCGTCGTTTTATAAAGGACATCGGTCTTATTGGTTTTAATATTTTTACGCAACAATTCTAAAACGGCTCCCGAAACGATGCTGCCATTGCCATCAACTTTTTGAACAGTAATTTTTCCTTTGGTTCCAAATGCCGTTCCACTAGAATCCTGGATAGTTACAGCGATGTTCTTCTGTGTGTCTTTTCCTGGCAGCTCTCTGCCTTCACTGGAAATAGACGCGCTGTTTGTAACCGTCTCTGTTTTGGCAGTAAAATTGGGCTCGGTATCGTAAACCAAGACATATGGTTTTTCAATAACCCCTGTTAAGTACTGACCTGCATTATTTGGATCTGGCTTTTCCTTTATAGCAGACATATCCACAGTGAAGCTTTGCTGTCCAGTCGCTGGGTCAGTCGTCACATTTACTTTGTACTGATCACTAGGAACTAGCTGATCAGGCTGAACCGTCGTCGAATTTCCTAAGCCTGCGTATTTTCCAGTGTATAACTTGAAGCTCTCTTGCAATATTTGATTCGAACTTGGTGTGTCTTGGATTTTTACATTAGACAGCAAAGATTGGTTAGGATTGATATCCAGCTGCCAATTGATAAATCCAGTTTGAGTATTGTAATTTCCCTTTTTTACAGCCGATTTACCGCCAAAGGCAATCGACACCGAGGCACTCAGCCGTTGTTCAATTCCTTCTACCGTGGTAGTCGCCGTATTGGTATACGTTGATTGATCATAAACCAGCTTTCCGCGTAAAGATGTTTTAAATTGAATGCGGAAGACCATCGGCGTACCAACTGTATCCCATCCAGGAATATAATTGCTGTCTGATCCAATTCCCATTTCCAAAGTTCCCTGAGCGTTCTCTCCAGTTGGTTGCGGATTAGTCACCTTTAGATAGTCTTTGCCTACTTGATTACCACTATAATTAGTGTCTGTTGTCGCTTGAAAATTCCCATTTGCATTGATACTTCCGCGAGTAACAGTTAATGAATCCGGTTCATAAACCTGATTTCCAGTGATTGGATCTTTGAAGCCAAACACCGATGCACCAAGATTATTGTAGTTGGCGATGATCGTCCACGTAATCTCTTTTGTTTTCGGATCATAACTGCCTGACTTCATCCCTTGGTTCACTTCTTGCGTGCTGGTTTTGAAATCAGTTGAACTTGAAGATGAATAAGGATTTCCATTATTCGTGAAATTGGCTTCCATCGTATTTTTATAATCGATACTCGTATTTGGATTCGGCTTATTTTGACTAAATTGGTTATAGCCTATATAGTACTCCATTTTAAATTGATGATTGGTTTGCGCATAAGCGTTTTGAAATTTCACAGTAAAATTCTTATAACCTGCATGATCTGGAGTCAGATTCACCGAAAGAATATAATCTGCTGCAACTGGATCACCAATGGTTCCCAAGATATCCCCATTGGATTCGACTAATTGGATCGCACCGATTAAGATTCGATCATTGTCTGAAACGTCACGAATCACGACCCCTGCGTCTTCATCTGCTTTGGGCAATTTAACCTTTGACGGGACATTCGCATAACCTTGCTCGGTGTAACTCATCGTGTCAGTAAATAGCGCATTATCCATTTGATACTTATTTTTGTTCAGATCAATGGTGTAATGAGCTGTTTTTGTTCCTACGTCCACGGTTGGCTTATTCTTAATTACAACTTGCTGAACCGGGGTTGTGGTAATAGGCGGCGTTGGCGGCAAGTTATTCGTTTTCGCCTGATTGGTCACGGCTACTTGATTGGTTGAAGAGCCAGAAACGATTTTGTTCACCTTCGTCTTATAAGCGATATTGATTGCTTTACCTGCTTGAACATTATTCTTAAAGGTCACGGTAAACGGATTGGTTGAAGTATCAATCGTGTAATTATTTGGATTGATGGGAGCTCCGTTAACCGGATTGCCATTACTATCAAAATTGACAGTATAGATATTAAAACTGTCTGCTTCAACATCCATATTAGTAGAGTACGTATCGGAAATAACTTTGTCATCGGCCAGTTCTTTCTGACCATAGTTATAACGAATCAACCAGCTGTATTCCTGCCCGACACTATCATAACCAGTCCGAACTTTTTCTAGCGCCTTTTTGTAATTTAGCTGAACCGTAGCTGAAGCACTCAAGTTAATCGTTCCCGCCGTTAAATCAGCCTTATTTGTAATCGGTACGGTTCCGCCATCTATTGGTTTCGCCGTATCCTTGATAGTCGTCGAGTACACAACTCGATAAGGACTATCCAACGGTGTATTGAACTGGATCGAGCCATCATCAGCCACAGTGTAAGTACTTGGATCAATCGGTGTTTGCCCTGTATCAATCACGTTACCATTGAAATCCACATTTAATGGGTAAATCGTGACTGCACCTGTTTCTTCTTTATTAAATGTTACTTGATCTGGAAAATGCTCCGTTAATAATGGATTGGTCAATTCAGAGAAATCTTTATTGAAATCCACGTTCCAAATAACTTTATTTGGATTGTTTGGTGTATCTGTGTGTCCCGCTTTGCTGATAGATGAGCCAACTGTTGGTTTAATTTTGATCGTCAAAGGTGGGATATTCGTCTTAGTCGGATAAACGATGCTCGTTTGTCCAGGCTGCATGATTTTCTTTGTATCAAAATGAACATCTGCTGTTACTGAACCGTTCTCTGGCGGAAGAAAATCCTTGCCATCCTGTTGAGTAAAAGTGATCCGCAATTTTTGCGTCGTCGCATCAAAAATATAGGTTCCGTAGATCGTTCCATCGTTATCAGTTAGATTTCCACTAGGTGATGGCGTGCCAATCGCTAATCCTTGCGGAAAGTCCATTTCATAGTAGTCGCCAGGAACCATCTCTGTTCGGACCGATTCTGGAATCACAAAGTTCAGTTTGAAATCAATAACCGAATTGATTGTCGGCGGGTCAGGATTAAAGTCTAAACTGCTGTCACTGACAAAATTGTCCCCTGGTGCAAATTGCGTAAACAAATCGTCGATTGGGCCTGCAGCTCTACGCGCTTTCTGTTCATTTGCCTTTGCTTTGGTTGCATTCTTTTTCTTAGTTGGTTCGTTCTCTTTTGATGTCTCAGTGGTCTTTTTTGAATTGTCTGTTGTACTGGATTTAGCGCTATCTGTCGTAGCTGTTGCTTCGCTTTCCGACATGCTTGAGCTTTCTTCAGACTCTTTGAGTTTCGGCACTGCTAATTGAAACAGCTTTTGATCCGCTTGATAAAAATCAACAGTTTGATCGGGACCACGAGTAATCGTGCCTAATAGATTAAGTTTGAAACGAGTATCGCCTTTTACAAGCTTATTGAAATTCAACGTATATTTTGTACGTTCACCAGTCGCATCAACCGTATACTTGCCAATCGTTTCATTCGTTTCATTTAAAATGATTTTCTCGTCAGCTTTATTGTCCTTTACCGTAAATGGTTTCGTCATTTCAAATATAACTGGTTGATTATTTTCAACTGAACTATTAACTGTCCCAACTAGATTCAATTCAGTTTGATCTTTAGATAGATCTTTATCGACAAATTCACTTGTCTTATCAAACTGTAAAGAATTTTTGATCTCAACGGATTCTTTCGTATCCTCTGTTTTCTCTGGTATTGGAGCCGATTCTGTCGGCACCGTTTGTTGCGGATCACTGGATAATGAGTTTATCGTAGTGCTCTCGCTTGCTCCACTGGCAGTACTTTCTGTCGTTTCAACGGCGGTCGCAACAATCGGCGCAGCAAAGCTTCCAAGCAAGCTGAGCAGCATAACGGTACTTACCCATCTCTTCATACTATCCCTACTTTTCAAGTTTTCTAATCATAACCTGTTCAATTTTGAACGAACAGGATGAATTTCCTACCCATTATCCTATGATTATTTTTTCTTTACAAATAATAGCTCTCAGAATCATCAATAAAAAGAAGAATAATATAAGAAGTAAGAATTTATGGATTTATACCAATATTATTGTCATTTTTTGGTCAAATAGTTGTTGGTTTCAGGAATACAAAAAACTGCTGAGGGACACTCCTCAACAGTTTTACCAATCTGAACTTGCACCGCCGCCACCAGAGCTGCCGCCGCCCCAAGAGTCACTTCCTCCTGAGTCGCTGCTGCTAGAACCACTGCTGGTCCACGTATCTCTATGATGGTAATACACCGAATATTGCTTCATATCTTTCTGTTTCTTCCAAAGCAGCCCCCATAGTGTCAAGGTGCCAAAAGCATACGTAAAATCAAAGTAAAGCGGCCGCTTTCGTTTTAGTTTTCCATATCGTTTTTTGATAGCTTGTTTCGCCGTCTCGACTGGCGGTTCACTACAGCGAATAATCTTTCCAGTTGAGTAGCGTTGATATTTGGGATCGGCGGTTTCTAATCGCTTCTTTAGTTCTGCCGCAAACTCTTTTCTAGCTTTTCGATAAATAAGCAGTTTCACTATCGGCGGCTCAACAAAAGCATAAATAGCTACCAGCACAAAAATCGCCGGAACCACACGCTGCGTGATAATTTCCCAGAGCGTCAATCCCGAGAACAATCTGGTAAACAGTCCCGGCTTAAAATCCTCCACCTTTTTATTTCCTAATAAGACCTCATTAATGTTGGCTGCTACAATAGCTACTCCTGCATCATAGTTTTCTTCTCGGAAATGATCTTTGGACTTTTCAGTCATAAGATCCATTGCTAAAGAATCAGGAATGGTTTCTTCTAAACCATATCCAACTTCGATTCGCTGTTTACGATCCTTCACCGCGATTACATACATCACGCCTGAATCATGCTCCTCATCGCCAACCCCTAATGCGCGGAACTTTTCGTTCGCATAGGTTTCGATTGACTGATCGGCTGGCAATTCTTCAAGAGTAACAACAGCCAACTGCGGACGCGATTCTAGTTCCTTATACTTTTGATTATATTGAAATATTTCCTCTTTCGTCTCTGAAGACAGCACATTCGCATGATCTTCAACATAAATATTTTCTGCATGAACTGCTCCCCCTACAAACAGTCCAAAAATTACCAACGAAAGAAAATAAAGTACCCGCTTCATTTCCTCACCCGCTTTCCTTTTTATCAATTATGAAGGCTGTTAATCACTATTGCAATCGCTTTTCTAAATTTTCAGATAATTGTTCAACGAGCTGTCTAGTCAATGCAAATTCTTTTTTTTACATTTTTTTGGGCTTTTTAGGAGAAATAGTTTCAACATTCTGCCAAAAAACCATTTACAATGGAATGAGTTTCTGTTTATAATTATTTTAAATAAAAGGTCATTAATCTGAGATTTTTCAGATTTCCTTTTATCAATTACGAGAAAACATTCTCAATCTTAATCAGGAGGGTTCATTCATGTCATTAATTGGAAAACAAGTTGAAGCATTTCACGCACAAGGTTACCGTCAAGGAAAATTTATCGAGGTTTCTGAAGAAGCGTTACAAGGCAAGTGGTCTGTTGTTTGTTTTTATCCAGCTGATTTTACCTTTGTTTGTCCGACCGAATTAGAGGATTTACAAGACCAATATGAAAAATTACAAGAATTAGGTGTTGAGGTTTATTCTTGCTCGACCGATACTCACTTTACTCACAAAGCATGGCACGATACCTCAGATGCGATTGGTAAGATCAACTATACAATGATCGGCGATCCTTCACATCATATCTCTCGCATCTTTGATGTATTAGATGAAGAAGCTGGTTTAGCTCAACGCGGAACTTTTATCATCGATCCTGATGGTATTGTACAAGCGATGGAAATCAATGCAGATGGTATCGGACGTGATGCCAGCAGTTTGATTGATAAAATTCGTGCAGCGCAATATGTTCGCACACATCCGGGTGAAGTTTGC
The DNA here is from genome assembly GCF_027659535.1 of Enterococcus malodoratus. NCBI lineage: Bacteria > Bacillati > Bacillota > Bacilli > Lactobacillales > Enterococcaceae > Enterococcus > Enterococcus malodoratus. The sequence goes on from NZ_JAQDPG010000010.1 coordinate 21,524, forward strand.
CCAGCAAAATGGAAAGAAGACGGCGAAACCTTAAAACCAAGTTTTGACTTAGTCGGCAAGATTTAAGTCTGCCTGTTGTCCATTCTACTAATTTTGTCTTAACAAGATTAGTAGAATGGACTTTACTCAAGTCTATAAGTGGTTTATTTGGTGTAAGCATGGAGCTTATTTTTTTACCGGTAAGATAAATACATTCAACAAGAACAAGGAGCGCTTATGTTAGATAACGAAACAAAGGAACAACTCAAACAATATTTAGCCTTATTGGAATCAGATATTGTCTTCTCAGCAAGCTTAGACGAATCCGACGATTCTAAAAAGATCGAGGATTTTCTGACTGAAGTCGCAGAGATGGATGGTAAAATTTCTATCGAGGCCAAAAAGTTGAAACGTACTCCAAGCTTTGAGATCAATCAAAAAGGATCTGAAGCCAGCGGAATCATTTTTGCCGGCTTGCCAATGGGACATGAATTCACTTCGTTCATCCTCGCTTTACTGCAAGTTGGCGGACGAGCACCGAAGATCGAAGATAGTATGATTCAACAGATTCAATCCATTGATCGTGCATTAACCTTTGAAACCTACGTCAGCTTAACCTGTCACAATTGTCCTGATGTCGTCCAAGCTTTAAATATCATGGCTGTGCTTAATCCGAAAATTTCCCACACCATGATCGAAGGCGGGATGTATCAAGCCGAAATCGATGAAAAAGAAATCATGGCTGTACCGACAGTTTTCTTGAATGATGAAGAATTCGACAGCGGTCGCATGACAATCGAGCAAATCATCGAAAAAGTCAGCGGACCACTAAGCGCGGATGAATTCGTTGATAAAGAAACATTCGATGTATTAGTGATTGGCGGCGGTCCTGCAGGGGCTAGCTCAGCCATCTACGCCGCTCGTAAAGGAATTAAGACTGGCATGGTCGTAGAAACCTTTGGCGGGCAAGTTTTAGAAACTTTAGGTATCGAAAATGTGATCGGTACGCCTTATGTGGAAGGTCCACAATTGATGCGGCAAGTTGAAGAACACGTGAAGCAATATGACGTAGACATCATGAAGGGACAGCGAGCAAAATCGATTCAAAAAAATGATTTGATTGAAGTTGAGTTGGAAAATGGTGCACAACTAAAAGCCAAAACTGCTATCCTTTCTACTGGTGCACGTTGGCGTGCGATCAATGTTCCAGGTGAAAAAGAATTCAAAAATAAAGGAATCGCTTATTGCCCGCATTGTGATGGCCCATTATTTAAGGACAAAGAGGTTGTAGTAATCGGCGGCGGGAACTCTGGTATTGAAGCTGCCATTGATTTGGCCGGCTTGGCGAAACATATCTATGTTTTAGAATTTTTACCAGAGTTGAAAGCCGATCAAGTTCTGCAAGAAAAACTTTATTCATTGTCAAACGTTACAGTGATCACCAATGCCGCAACAAAGGAAATTACTGGTTCTTCCCATGTAGAAGCATTGACTTACACGGATCGCTTAACAAATGAAGAACATACGCTGAATGTCGAGGGTGTTTTCATTTTGATCGGTTTAATGCCGAATACTGAATGGTTATCTGATACAGTCAATTTGACTGATCGCGGTGAAATTCTAGTAGACAAACATGGCGCAACGAATGTTGAAGGTATTTTTGCTGCAGGCGACTGTACCGACAGTGCTTACAAGCAAATCATCATTTCCATGGGATCTGGTGCAACAGCTGCTCTTGGAGCCTTCGATTATTTGATTCGTCAAACATAAAAAATAATCCCCATCCTGTTCTTACCTAACAAAAGAACTGGATGGGGATTTATCTATAATTATGTCTCTATGCAAGACTTTCTTTTTGTAAATCTAAATAAAGTAAGACTCTGGCCATTTTCTTTGAAGTGACTCTGCGAACTTCACGCGGGATAAATTGATGAATCTCATCTTCATTATAACCAACTTGAAATCTAGTCTCGTCAAAAACAAGCGGACGTCTTAGCAGGCTTGGATATTCCGCGATTATGTCGACCAACTCATTCAACGATAATTCCTCAAAATCAATCGCTAACTTTTCATAAACCTTTGAACGTGTGGAAATAATTTCATCCGTACCTGTTTCAGTCAGAGAAAGGATCTCGATGATTTCTTCTTTTGTTAAAGGTTCAGACATAATATTTCTTTCTTCAAAAGCTAGTCCATTTTCTTTCAACCAAGCTTTGGCTTTTCTACATGAGGTACAACTAGCGGAAGTATACAATTTAATCATTTTACATACACCTTTCTGCAATTTCATTTTTTAAGTAACACGAGTTATTCTACACATATTACGATACAGCACTTTTGACCCTCTGTTAAATATTTAACTTGTTAAAGTAGCTGAAAATGACATCTGAATCTACAGAAATAGTTCTTTTTATAACTGAAAATGATACTTATTCTAAACTGGGTTAATATACTAATGTAGAATGATTCTAAGCAGTTCAGGCATTGCTTGTTTCTTTATATAAAGAGTTTTATAACACCTGTAATGTTTCTCGCGATTAGTTACTCAATAATTTCCCTTGTAATGCAAAAGATGATTGTGCATGATAAAGTTCCCTTTTTTATAATTTTTAATTGTTTTAATATATCATCCTCACTAATATTCACTCGCGCTAATTAATAATCTGAATGGCAATTTGTAACAAATAGTCTGCACTGTTCTTTTCAGCGATTTCATCGATTAAGTACTCCTCATAAGCATTTCCTATGATTTCAAGATTGTTCTGCTCAATATATTGAAGCAGTTTTTGGTAAAGCTCGTCAGTCTCCCCGTAGTCTGCATAGATTGTTCCAACAACATATTTCCCTGCTGGCTTTACGTGATAAAGCGGATAATTTTCATGAGAAAGACGATAATAGTAATGGCTAGGCTTATCCCAACGCTGATTCAATATATTTTTCTTAGATACAAGTGTCCCAACTGTATAACCTAATTGAATATTCTCTGCCTGACATTTGGCATAAAAATCGGGTAAATGCGTCCATCCATCGGTCAGATCGTAATCAGCCGGCAAATGTGGCCCAAGAAAAATATTTTCTTCTTTTTGATCGTCCACTTTGATTGATGGCTTTCCACTTTCTAACCCTTTTTGTGTTTGTTGAATACGTGATTGAATCATTTCTTGAATTTGATGAAGTTTGATGATTTGCTGTTCAAGCATCTCTTCCTGTTTTCCCAAAGTACTGATTAGCATTTCCGGCGATTTTTTACTTAAATAATTTTTGATATCAGACAATGACATGCCTGCTTCTCGCAAAGAAACGATCACACTGGCCGTATCGATCTGACGATAAGAATAGTAACGATAGCCATTGGTTTGATCGGTCGCATGGGGGTGCAGCAATCCATAATTATCATAAAAAATCAGCAATTTTCTTGATATACCAGAAAGCTTGGAAAACTCGCTGATTTTGAGCAATTCTTTTTCCAATTTTCCCAACTCCTCTTGACTGTATAATTGTTATACAGTCTATACTGATAGGAAAATCGTGTCAATACAGATAGAGGAGAAAATAATATGTTGGGGAACAAAGAAAAGAATAAACAGATTTTACGTTATGTGCTGCCATCAGTCAGCGCGATGATCGTATCCTTTACCTACAACATGGTGGATGGGATGTTTGTCGGACAAGGTGTCGGTCCTAGCGCCCTAGCTTCGGTGAATCTGGCCATGCCTTTTACTCAAATCATGACGGGGATAGCATCTATGCTAGCTATCGGCGGAGCGACCGCTATGGCAATCTATAAAGGAAAAGAAGATACGAAGAGAGCAAATCAAGTTTTTTTGACAAGTACACTGTTAGTGATTATTGCTGGACTATTCATAACAGGGGTCGGTTTCTTTGCCTCAACTCAGATCGCCCGTTTGTTTGGGGCAACAGAATTGCTGCTGGGACAGACGGCTACCTATATTAAATGGTACAGCCTATTTTCGATTTTTTTTACCGCATCCATTTTAGGGAATGCTTTTGTCAGAAATGATGGCAGTCCTGAACTCGCTTTTTGGGGAATGATCGTTGGGGCATTGAGTAATATTTTTTTAGATTGGCTATTTATCTTTCCGCTCCAAATGGGGATCAAAGGAGCAGCCATTGCCTCTGGATTGGGACAATTACTATCTTGTCTCGTCTTAGCGTTCCACTTTCTGCGTAAAAAAGGCATACTGCGAATTGAGCGTTTCTCTGTAAATGTTAAACAGTGTCGCGAAGTCATTGTTTGCGGATTGCCAGAATTTGTCATTCAGATCAGCCAGCCGATGACGATCTTTTGCTATAACTTGGTTATACTCCACTATTTAGGCGAGTCTGGATTGACTGCCTTTGCTGGTGTAACTTACATGATGGTCATTATGCTAGGTGTCTTCTTTGGAATCTCACAAGGTTTGCAGCCGTTGATTGGGACAAGCTTTGGGCGTAGAGAAACCCACAAGGTCAATTACTATTTTCGAGCAGGTTTACTTATCAACTTGATTCTTTCCACGTTGCTTTACAGTATCTATGTTTTGATTGGTCCCTACGCGCTAAAATTATTCATCACTGATAATACATTGATTCCTTTGGCTTATACCGCACTAAAATGGTACGGGCTTGCTTACATTCCTGCAGCAATCAATATTATCTACATCACCTATTTTCTTTCTATCAGAAAATCGGGACAAGCTTTCTGGATTTCCTGCAGTCGCGGGATCGTACTCAATTGTTTATTGATTTTTACTCTCCCAGCATTATTTGGTATCAAACTGATTTGGCTACCACTTTTAATAGCAGAATCTCTCACCTTGATTTTCGCAACGCTGTTGAAGAAAAGAAAAAGTACAAAAAATATAATTGCAGATAGAACCGAGGACTGTTTGGAAAAAAGGATATCTCAGGATAATTTGTAAATGCCAATTTTTGTATGTGCACGATTTTACTAACCTAAAATGATAAGTTGAGCTAGCTCATAATCAGGGTATGATTTTTTCGTACGCATACCATTCTACTAATCTGCTAAAGCAGAAAGTAAAACTGGCAAAAAGAGCCGATTGAAATCAACGGATTTCAATCGGCTCTTAAATTTATTAACTAATAACTGTCACTGTTACTGAACGACGTCCCCATTGGATACATTGTTCAACAGTAGAGAAATGGCAATCAATAATATTGCCTTTGATTGCGCCACCAGTATCTCCGGCAATAGCAATGCCGTAACCTGATACTTCTACCATTGATCCTAATGGAATGACACTTGGATCAACAGCAACAACTTGCGGATTTTGACGTAAGTCGATTCCCATTGCTGTGAAGTACGTATTTACTGATTCCGCACATGAATACGCGGTTGATTCCATTTGCAACGTACGACCTGAAGTTGTCGGCGTACTTGGTTCAGCTGGTTTTGGTGCTTCCTGCTTCGGTTGTTCACTTGTTTGTGTTGTAGACTGTTGTGAACTGGATGCTGACGATGCAGGTTTTGATGATTCCGTTGAAGCTTGTGGAGCGGCTTCTGCTTTCGCTTTTTCTTGTGCTGCCGCAGCCTGGGAAGCTTTCTCAGCTTCGGCTGTTTTTGCAGCTTCAGCTTCTTTTGCCTCTTTTTCAGCTTGAGCTTTTTGTGCCTTTTCAGCAGCTTGTCGGGCTTTTTCTACATCTTTATCTTGACTGATTTTTTCTAAACTCGTTTTATTGTCGGCCAACTCTTGTTTCAAGTTCACCATTTTACTGTCCAGCTTAGTCGTTTCAGTTTCAAGGCTTTGACTATCTTGTTTTAATTGGGCTTGTGTTTTTTCTTGTGTTGCTTTAAGTTCAGTCAATGTATCTTTGGCTTCACCTAGACTAGCTACCTTTGTTTTCTCCGCATTTTGAATAACGGACATCGCAAAAGCACGATTTAAAAATTCACCAAGATCTTTTGACTCCAATAATGCATTGATAGAACGGTCAGTCATACCGCCGACTTGCGCGGCTTTCATCCGCTCAGCAATTGCTTCTTTGCGTTGTTCGATCTTTTGTTCTGTCTCTTTGATGTCGACTTTGGTCTTTTCCAAAGTTGCTTCATTTTCGCTGATCTTTGTCCGAATGTCATTAACCTCTTGATATTTTTCATTGACATCATTCAATGCGATCTGCAATTCTCCGCTGATTTTATCGCTTTGGCGAGTGATTGCGGATTCCTTTTTGTCTAAATCATTCAGTGACTCTGCTTGTGCAAAGACTGGTAAAAGTACGTTAGCACCCAACAATAGTGTGGCAACGAACCCAAACGTTTGCTTTTTCACTTAAAAAGTCCACCTTTCTATTTACCCTTCGTCATTATACGAAAAAAAGCCGGCCTTTTTGTTTCAAACGCATTACATTTCATTACAAAACAAAGCGGTTTTTAGTAACATTTGTTTTATTTTCTTCAAATTGCACCAAAAAGATAGTCCCCTCAACCATTGAAGGGACTAATTTTTGTCATAATTTTGTAATATTATTTTTTTCGCAACTCTTTAGATAACTGACGAATCTCCGTTAACGGACTCTTTATTTCTTTTGATTTCATGTTTGGAAAGCTGTTCAAGAAGCGGCGCTCTTGGAAATTCAATTTTGGTAATTGTTTCCGCCATTCCGGCTGCTCCTTCATTTCAGCTAGCCATTGACGGTTTTGCAGACGCTCTTCCGCAGCTACCTTCAACTCTCCAAGATCGGTTTGAACTTGTTCCTTTTTGTCTTGAATTGTCGCACTCATCTTGTTGATTGCCTGACGCAGTGACGCTAAGTTTGCTAGCGTAAAGCCAAGATCAAAACTGGTACTCATCAATAGAATCATTGGTAAAAATATCCCGAACCGTTGCTGCCAGCCAATAATCAAACTCATCAAATAGGGATTCAAGACGCGGACGATAAAAACACAGGCCAATCCCCAAAAGATCGATACAGGTACAGCGACACGCCCATTGATGTTCAGCGGTACCTCTTTATAATCCCACAATGTTAAATGAAATATTTTCTCCAATAAGAAACTCGTGAGATATTCCAGCGCGGTAACAAGAATCAGCGCTAAGAAAAACAATAAGACAATATTCCGCTGATAAGGTTCAATCAAGTAGAGAACCCCAACAACACCAAAACCATAAATCGGTGTGATCGGTCCTAATAAGAATCCCCGGTACACAAAATGCTTGGCTTTGATTGAACAGTAGACCGTCTCCCATAACCAGCCAATAAATGAATAGCAAAAAAATAATAGCACTACGATCGTAAAAATTTGTTCCATTTTCTACCCCCTTATAATAGTGACTAGTGAACTCACATAGTCAAATACGGAAAATACTGCTAGTGCAGACTTTATTAAAATGAATAATTTATTAAGTACTAGAAGTAATTATTCCATGGATAGAAAGAAAATGCCAGTTTCGTGGCGATTTAATCACTGAACTAGTTACTCTTAACTTCAGAAATTGTTTTACCTGTCCAACTTTTAAAGGCTCTGGCAAACGAACTCGTCTCAGTATAGCCCAATAAATAGGCCACATCGATCGTTGGTAAAGAAGTCTCCTGCAAATACCGCTCTGCTAGAATTTTTTTAGTCAATTGAACTTGTTCATGAAAAGTAGTCTGTTCTGCAGCCAATTTCCGTTGAAGATTTCGAGCGCTCATTCCATCGGATGATTCGTCCGTCTAAAAAAGCCTCATAAGAAGATTATTTTTATTCTATTATCGATTAATACTTGTCATCAAAGCCGAAAAGTTTTATCATTTTTATAAAGAAAACGTTTTAATTGTTTGAGCATCGTTACTATATTATTGTTTTTTTAAGATCTGTCGTACGTTTAACGAACAAAAAAGTTCGAACGTTTATTATTTTAGCGAAAAATTATTCTGTATAAAAAGAAGGTATCTCACAAGGTAATTCAACTATTTCCCATAGAAAACGTTCTTTTCGAGGAGGAATGACAATGGATTTTCGATCAATTTTAGGAACTAGCAACAAACGGCGCTTGTTACTGTTGGAGCAGTTGTATCATCGGCGAGATGGCCTGTCTAGTGATCAATTATTGAGTACATTGAATTGTTCGTTGCCTATTTTATTGAATGATATTGATTTGATTAATGGAGAGCATCCTAGTTTTCAAGTTGTAAAAATCAAAGGACTCTATCGGATAGTCATAGACAAAGCGGTAAGTTTAGGAAATTTATATGCTAGTTTTTTGAATACCTGTCCTGAGTTTCAAATCATTGAAGAACTTTTATATGAGGAATGTGAGAATATTACTGCGCTGGCAAAGAAATTGTATCTAAGTTCTTCTAATACACAGCGCTATTTAAAAAAAATCGAGCAAACATTGACGATGGCCGGGATGAAACTATGTTACCGTCCATTACGAATTGAGGGAAACGAGGGAGAAATTCGCAACTTCTATTATCGTTTTTATAGTGAGCGGCAAAGTGCATTCGAAAGCACGCTTCCGAAATTACCATCCAATCATTATCATATCCTCGAACAATATGTACAAGATTTTGTGAAGGTTAATAAAATCCATCAGAAATATATTTTCCAAAAACGGCTAATTTACAATATGTATATCAGTTTTTGGCGGATTAAAAGCGGACATGATTTTCCAAAAGATGAACTGAGAACAGAAGGAATCCTTCTACCAATGGATGTCTCCTATAAAAAATTGAGGCAAGCCGTCAAAGAAGGAGTAGGGTTAAAACTTACACCTGAAATGCTGCGCGATACTCTCTGGCTGACTTTTTCAGATGCTATTGTATTCAGTCTATTACATCGCGAATTAGCAATGACCGAAAATCCGAAATATAAAAAAATGTTCATGCAGCATTATGCGTTAGCTGAAGAATTTAACCAAATGCTGGGAGATCGTTTAACAAAGATGAATCGGTTAGATTTAGCTACGGTTTTATGTAATGACTTCTATCTGTGCAATCCACAGGGCAAATACCTAGGTGTATTGTGGCGAAATCGTTCTGTCTTTTTGCAAGAGGTCTCTGAGGTGTATAAACGCGGTGTGGAAAAAGTAAGAGATCTGGTAAATCGTTTCGTAGAAAAATTCCAGATGTTTCAAGAAGAGGATTTTATTCAAAACTATGTTTACTTATTGATCACCACAGAAGTCTATAGTTTGGAATGGTTAGCTAGTCAAGAGCCTCTGCAAAAAGTTTTGCTGCTTTCAGATTTAGCCCCTACAGAAGAGAGCTTTCTAGCAAAACAAATCTCTGACAGTATCTATGGAAATTTTACGATCATTCATTTTGAAAAATTATCCGGCGGTATCCCCAATCTGAAGGAAGAACTGCATGATTATGATTGCCTAATTACAACAGGTTCATCCGAAGGGTTGCCAGAAGAGTACCCAGTCGTCGTTATCGATCCTTTCTTAACGAGTCAGAGTACACGCTGGATCCAAGAAATGATCAGCGAACTTTCAAAACAAAAAGAACTTGCTATGATAGAAGTGGAAATGAAAGAGTGATAGAATTTTTTCTATTACTCTTTTTTAATTCAGAAAACTATTACGACAAGAAAGCGGACTTTCTATTAGGAAAAGCAAGAATCCCTATACTTGCCGATCCAACACCAATAACAAGTAATGCAATTTTTCTAACCCGTCGATCATGTGCATTGTCTTCCTGACTCCAATCAAAAATGCTAGAAATGGTTTGATTGTCCACATTATCTTTAACAAACTCCTCTCGTTGCGCTTCATCCTGAACTTCATGTTTTTCAAAGACAAAATTAAAGAGATACAACCCTAAACAAACTAGAGCGAGACCTAAAAGTCCCCCGCCAAAAATTTTTCGAAAAATGCTCATCAGCTCCCTCCTTCCATAGAAAATAGATCTATAAATTCTTCTGAGACCATCTTGACTTGTGGCGCAACCCTTTTAAAGGCTTGATCAATAGCAATAAACTGATTATTTTCATCGAACATTTCCTTCGAAATACTCAAAGGCGGATTAACAGACATGTTATACATATTTAATCCTTGAGTAACTAATTTCATTGCAATCAATCCTTGAAAACCGCCATGTCCGCCATAAACCATGATACTTACGGGCTTATGACTCCATTCCGAATAAAGAAAATCCAACGCGTTCTTCATCACTGCTGGATATCCCCAATTATATTGTGGAAACAGCAAGACAAAGCCATCGTATTGCTGAATCAATTGACTCCATTTTTTTGTATGCTCCTTTTGATAATTTCCCATTGCCGGAATATCTGGTTCATCCAAAAAAGGCAGATTGATCACTGCCAAATCAATGATATCAATCGTTAGTTTTTCGTTTTCCATCTGCTTCTTGACCCAATTCGCGATTTCTTCGCCAATCCTAGTTGGTCGATTACTGCCTAAAATAATACCGATTTTCTTTTTCATACCACTTCACGCTTTCTAAAAAATTTTATGTGCAATTTGCACACATTATAGTACAGCTATGCTATAATTACAACTATGAAAACAGATATTTTTGAATCCCTCTTTCAGATTGTAAACTTCTTTAATGATCCGAGACACGACACTACTCTTTTGAAAAAGGCAGGCATCAAAGACGATAAAAATTTACTACCCATCATCGTTCGTGTAGGAGTAAGTCAGACAATCAGTATTGGGGATTTAGCCAACCAATTAGGAAAAAATCATTCATCAACCAGTCGGCAAATTGATAAATTTGAAAAGCAAGGACTGCTTGTTTCTTCGTATAATGATAATGACCGAAGAATTCGCCAAGTCGCCTTAACAGAAAAAGGAACCGAAATCCTCCAGTTGATCGAAAGAACACGTTATGAATTACTTGATGATATCTTCAGTCAAATAACTGAAGATGAATTAAAAGGAATAGCGAATAGCCTAAATTTATTAGCAACTACTTTAACCCGAGCTGACAAGAATTAACTAGTATTGAGTGAACAGAAATTTCTCCGTTCATTCAATACCTTTTCTTTTTTTGCAGGTATATCTTTCGGCCTTGTTTGACAAGTAAGTTACAATAGAAGCGATCCTATTCTGCTTATTATTTACTTTATATATTGGAGGAACTTACATGTTTCAGCTTTTACGTTACGCCAAAGATTATCGTAAACAGATTATTCTTGGCCCCTTTTTCAAATTTTTAGAAGCCGTCTTCGAACTGATCCTGCCGTTGTTCATGGCTCGGTTAGTTGATGAAGGAATCGCTCAGCACAATCAAGGCAAGGTCATCGAGATGACGATTGCTATGCTAGGGTTATCAATCGTTGGTTTACTTTGCGCACTTATTTGTCAGTACTACGCATCGATTGCTTCCCAGGGCTTTGGGACGGTCTTGCGAAATCGTTTGATGGAAAAAATTAACAGTTTTTCTCATAATGAATTGAATCGTTTCGGTACTGATACGTTGATTACCCGGATGACCAATGACATTAATCAAATGCAGGGGGCTTTAGCGATGCTGATCCGCTTAGTCGTTCGCGCGCCATTTCTAAGTATTGGTTCGGTCATCATGGCTTTTTACATTGACTGGCAAATGGGGATCATTTTCTTGATTTTATTGCCGCTTTTCTGTGTGATTCTCTTTTTGATTATTCATTATTCTGTCCCTCTGTACAAAAATATTCAGCAAAAACTGGATCAGTTGAATCAACTAGTCACCCAAAATTTGAGCGGTGTTCGGGTGATTCGTGCTTTTGCCCGCACAAAGACCGAGACTGACCATTTTAATAAAGAAACTGAAGAAATTTCTCGTTTGAATCAAAAGGTTGCCAATATTTCTGCCCTGCTTTCTCCTAGTACCACACTGATTATGAATGCCGGTGTTGTTGCCTTGCTTTACTTTGGCGGTTTCAAAGTTAATATCGGACATTTAGAACAGGGACAAGTTTTGGCTCTGATTAATTATATGAACCAAATGCTTTTAGCCTTAATCGTTGTTTCAAATCTGGTCGTGCTTTTCACTCGGGCAGCCGCTTCGGCGAATCGAATCAACGAGGTTTTTGCAACAGATACAACTCTAACTGATACTGGCTCGACACAGCAAGTCAATGAACAAGCACCTTTGATAGTTTTTAACGATGTCGATTTTCGTTATACAGAAAAATCTGGGCTAGCTTTACAAGACATTTCTTTCACCTTGAAAGAGAATAAGATTCTTGGTATTACCGGAGCGACCGGCAGCGGAAAATCAACGTTGATCAGTTTGATTCCACGTTTTTACGATGCTTCTAAAGGAACCGTTGCCTTTGCTGGAAGTAATGTAGAGGACTGGTCATTAGACAGCTTGCGGTCTGAACTCGCGCTCGTTCCACAAACGGCCGTTTTGTTCAGCGGAACAATCCGCGAAAACCTGCAATGGGGGAAAAAAGATGCTTCTGATGAAGACTGTTGGGAAGCCTTAGCCACTGCCCAAGCTGCCGAATTTATCGAAACATTACCGGAGGGACTGGACACACTTATCCTAGAGAATGGGAAAAACTTTTCCGGCGGCCAACGTCAACGATTGACCATCGCCCGTGCATTGATTCGTAAACCGAAGCTGCTGATTTTAGATGATTCATTGTCAGCATTGGATTATCAAACAGATTTAGATTTGCGCCAAGCCTTAAAACGCGATTTAGATTGCGGTGTCATTATTATTTCCCAACGTCTACGTTCAATTCAAGACGCCGAAACTATTTTGTTAATGGATAATGGAAAGATCGCTGCTCAAGGTAAACATGAAGTCTTATTGCAGGAATCTGAGCTTTATCAAGAACTGGTGAAATCGCAAGAGGAAGGTGGGCAATCTAATGATTAAGAAAAAGAACTTTTTCCGTTCATTAAAACTATTTCTTCCTTACTTAACCGCGTATCCAAAAGAATTGATCGCTGCAATCATTTTAGGTATCGCCAGCGGAATCACCTCTGTCTTGATGACTTATTATATCGGTGTAGCTGTCGATCAAATGGTCAATCAAGGTGCGGTTGATTTCACGCGACTCTTCCAGATTCTGCAATTGTTTGTCGGTATCTTTTTAGTGACGGTCATCAGTCAATATTTCATTCAGCGCTTAGGAAATACGGTCGCTTTTGACTCTGTTGCCAAATTACGGGAAGAAACCTTTACTCATCTAAATAAATTGCCGTTGAGCTATTACGATCAAAGCTCCAAAGGTGATATCGTCAGTCGGTTTACCAATGACATGGATAATATTTCAACGGCGATCTCGGCCATCTTTAATCAAGTTTTTTCTGGCATGACCGTTGTCTTAGTTGCTTTAGTCTTTATGCTCTACCTTAGTCCCATGCTGACTCTGGTAGTTTTGGTAGCAACACCGATCATCTTTTTGCTGACTTATATCGTGGCTCGTACCTCGCAGCAATACTTTACGAGTCAACAAAAATTAGTTGGTTCGATTTCTGGGTTCATTACAGAAATGGTTGGCAATCAAAAAATCGTTAAAGCTTTTCAACGAGAGGAACAGAACCAAACGAACTTTGAAGCATTAAATCAAGAACTCTATGTCCGAGGACAGAAGGCGCAGTTCGCCTCTTCCTTGACTAACCCTTCTTCACGTTTTGTTGATCATTTGGCTTACTTAATGGTAGGTCTTGTAGGTGGTTTGTTAGCATTAAAAACCGACAGCAATGTGACGATTGGGATCATTTCCAGCTTCACGATCTATTCCAGTCAGTTCACGAAGCCTTTCATCGAACTTTCCGGGATCACGATCCAGATTCAAACAGCGATCGCAGGGCTTGACCGCTCTTTCGAATTACTGAAAGAACCCGTTGAACAAGCAGATGATCCAGACGCAATCACGTTGACTGATGCCAAAGGAACCGTCGTTTTTGATCACGTAGATTTCTCTTATCAAAAAGATCAGCGATTGATTGAAAACTTTAATTTAACCGTCGAACCTGGTGAAACAATCGCCATCGTCGGAAAAACCGGTGCCGGAAAATCCACACTAGTCAATCTTTTGATGCGTTTCTATGAAGTGGATCACGGACAAATCACCATTGACGGCACGAACATTCGTCATTTGACTCGTGACAGTTTGCGTCAGCAATTCGGGATGGTTCTGCAAGAAACCTGGTTGATGGACAGCAGCTTACGATCGAATTTACGCTATGGACGAAAATCTGCGACCGATGAAGAAATCTATGCTGCATTGAAAGATGCTTATATGTATGATTTCGTGATGCGCTTGCCAGATAAATTGGATACCATCGTGGGTGAAGCTGGAATCAAGCTTTCTGATGGTCAACGACAATTATTGACGATTGCGCGTACCATGATCAGCCGTCCTTCGATGCTGATTCTAGATGAAGCAACCAGTTCCGTAGATACGTTGACCGAACAAAAAATCCAAAGTGCTTTTCTTGCAATGATGAAAAACCACACAAGTTTCGTGATCGCCCATCGTTTGTCGACGATCCAAAACGCCGACCAAATCCTTGTGCTGGATCGTGGACAAATCGTCGAGATCGGCAATCATCAAGCCTTACTGCAAAAAGATGGAGCTTACAAGAAGTTATATCAAGCACAATTTTCAAAAAGCTGAAAAGAACCGCTGCGAATTTAATCGCAGCGGTTCTTTTAATACCTCTTTTTATGCTTCTTCAGTAACCTCAGTTGCCGTTTCACGTTTAAGAACCAATGCTAATCCTGCAGCGACAATTGTTCCAACTACTACTGCCAAAACATAGCCCAAAGGATTTTGAACGGCTCCCGGAATCGGCAAAATAAAAATTCCGCCATGAACCACAGTTGTTCCCGTATTGAAGTAAGCGATGATTGCTCCGGAAACGGCTGAACCAATCGCACATGCTGGGATTACTCGTTTCGGATCACGAATTGCAAAAGGAATCACCCCTTCACTGATCAATGACAATCCCAAAATCCAAGCTGCCTTGCCTGCTTCTTGTTCTTCTTGCGTAAATTTTTTCTTTTGAATCGTTGAAGCCAACGCCATGCCTAATGGCGGAATCATTCCGCCAACGATTACTGCCGCCATTACGACTTGCGGTACACCTGGATTCGCAACGACTGCGGCTACTCCAAAAAAGTAGGCAACTCGTAAAATCGGGCCAGCTAAATCGACTGCCATCATTGCACCTAAGATCGCACAGAGTAAAATCAGATTTCCTCCCTGCATACTTTCCAAGACACTCGTTAATGAATTCATCACGAAGGCGACTGGAATACCGATAACATAATAACTGACAAGCCCCACTACCGCAGTACTTATGACCGGCAGCAATAAAATATTATAGACCGTCTCCAATGATTTTGGGATTGCCACTTTCATCATATACTTTACTAAATAACCAGCAAAGAAACCGCTGATCACCGCTCCTAAGAAAGTTGAACCGTTGACCGATGCAATACTTCCGCCAACCATTCCGGCAAGCAAAGCTTCGCTTCCGCCAACCGATTGAGCAATAAAACCGCCAACGATCAGAAACATCAATCCCATCGCATGCTTATTCCCGATTTGATAAATGACTTGCCCAAACGTGCCCAACCCTTCCTCGGGATAAGACATCGCACCTGCACCTGAAATAGCAAATCCCAGTGCCATCAAAATACCGCCCGCAACAACAAAAGGTATCATTTTGTTCAGTCCATCCAATAAGTGATCAAAAAAAGAGTGCTTTTCTTCCATCTTTTTACCCCCGTTTATTCAGAATAAATGCTTCAATCGCGTGACATACTCCATCCTCATCATTTGAAGGGAAAATGATCCCTATCTCTTCTTTTAGTTTCTGATTGCCATTTGCCAGCACCACACCCGTGCCAACATAGTTCAACATTTCACGATCATTCCCGCTATCGCCTATCGCCAGCATGTGCTCAGGTGAAATGGCCAATACCCTACTCAATTTCTCTAATGCGATTCGCTTATCCATCCCTGCCAAAACAATCTCATGATAGTTCGGTAAACTATTGACACAATTCAGCTCTGGAATCTTCATGACGTTTTGGACCAATCGTTCAAGTCGTGTTGAATCCTTTTCGATCACTAAAAATTTATAACTGCGCAATGTCTTCAACCGTTCGAGAGTTGTTTGCTGAATTTTTGAGCCGAACATCTCTAAATAATGCGCAGACATGCCCGCAATTTCTAAACGCGGAAAGGAATACTCTGTGCAAAAGACACCTTGATCCGTATAAAGCTGATAGACATATTCCTCACCTAAATAATCAATATTTTTTTCAACCAATTTTGACGGCATGGGTTGATCATAGAGAACTTCTCGGGTCCGCAAATCGGTGATTTTGGACCCATTCATCTCGATCAAATAATCTTCAACACCGGCAGCTTCTATCGCAAATTGTGCTTCTGAAAGCACACGTCCAGTAGCAATCGCCGTTTTGACACCTAACTTTTTAGCCTGACAGATCGCTTGAATGGTCGCGTCAGAAATCCGTTCCGAACTATCCAGCAACGTCCCATCCAAGTCCATCACTAAAAGTTGAATCTTACTTTTCATAGGTCTCTTTGAACGCTTCAACAATGGCGATACTGCTGGAGCTGCCGATTCGTTCTGCACCTGCTTCGATCAATGCTAAGCACTGTTCCATTGTTTTGATTCCGCCAGAAGCTTTAACTTTTACTTTGTCGCCGACAACCGATTTCATTAATTTGACGTCTTCCAATAAAGCCCCGCCAGTTCCAAAACCCGTTGAAGTCTTGATAAAATCAGGTAGGACCTCTAAAGCGATTTCCGCTAATTTTTTAATTTCATCTTTGGTTAAGTAGCAGTTTTCAAAAATGACTTTGGATAAAATATTATTTTTGCGGCAGATCGCCACGATTGTTTCCATTTCTTCTTTGATATAGTCGAAATTGCCTTCTTTGACTTTACCGACATTCACCACATAATCAATCTCGTCTGCGCCTTCTGTAATTGCTTGTTCTGTTTCATAAGCCTTAACTGCGATTGTTGTTTGCCCTAAAGGAAATGAGATCGCCGCACCAACATGAACCGGACTGTCCTTCAAGATCTCTTTACACGTCGCAACCGGGAATGAATTGATCGCAACCATTTTAAATCCATAATCCATACTTTCTTGACAAAGTTTTTCAAAATCCGCCTTCACGGCAAACGCTTTCAAATTCGTGTGATCAAAATATTGGGCTAATTCTTGCGCTGTCTTAATCATTATTTTCTACACTCTCCTACAATTTTTATGAATTTTGCATTCATCGTATTTATTGTTTTGCTAACCAAAAACTAAGAGGCATTATTTAGTCAGTACACAACCGACTGCTTTCTTCCAGCCATCGTATAATTTTTCACGTTTTTCCTCAGCCATTTGCGGGACGAATTCCGCATCTAATTCAAAGGTATCCAATAATTCTTCTTTATTTTTCCAGAATCCCACTGCTAGTCCGGCCAAGAAAGCTGCGCCACGAGCCGTCGTTTCCACGACTTTTGGCCGCATAACTGGAATATCCAATAGATCTGCTTGGAACTGCATCACAAAATTATTTTTGCAGGCGCCTCCATCGACTTTCAATGCGACATTTTTGATCCCAGAATCATCTTCCATACAGTTCACGACGTCTTTGATTTGGTAGGCCATCGACTCGAGTGTTGCCCGAATAATATGATTGCGATTGACGCCGCGGGTCAACCCGATAATCGCACCGCGCGCATTTTGATCCCAATAAGGTGCTGATAATCCCGTAAAGGCTGGAACAAAATACGTTCCATGAGTATCCGGAACTTTTCCTGCCAAATACTCAGTATCGCAAGAATCATAAACCAAATGCATCTCATCCCGCAGCCATTGAACCGATGCTCCGACAACATACAATAATCCTTCAAGCGCATACTCGACCTTGCCATCTAGTCCCCAAGCGATCGTCGTCAATAATCCTGTTTTTGATTCGATCCGCTTTTCACCAGTATTCATGATCAAAGAACCGCCAGTTCCATACGTCGCTTTGACCATCCCAGCATCAAAACATGCTTGACCAAACAATGCACCTTGTTGATCGCCAACCGATGCGGCGATCTTGATTTCAGCACCGTTGAAAATATTTTTTCCAGTCACGCCATAGACACTGCTGGACGGTAAGGCCTGCGGTAAAATCTGCTTCGGCACATTGATGATTTCCAGCAAATGATCATCCCACTTGATTTCCTTAATATTGAATAATTGAGTCCGAGAGGCATTGGAATAATCAATCACATGGACCGCGCCTTCGCTAAGATTCCAAATCAGCCAAGAATCGATCGTCCCGCAAAGTAGTTCACCTTTTTCAGCACGTTCGCGAGCACCTTCAACATTATCCAAAATCCATGAGATTTTTGTACCAGAGAAATAGGCATCGATGATCAAACCGGTATTTTCCTTAATGTATTCTTCGTGTCCTTGTGCTTTCAATTCTTCACATACATCAGCGGTGCGGCGATCTTGCCAGACGAGCGCATTCATGATTGGTTTGCCCGTCATTTTATCCCAAACCACACAGGTTTCACGCTGATTCGTGATTCCAATACCCTCGATCTGTTCAGGTACGATATTCGCCTGATTTAACGCCCGCAACGCCGTACCGTATTGAGCGTTCCAAATTTCTTGGGGATCGTGTTCCACCCAGCCAGGCTGCGGATAAATTTGCGAGAATTCTTGGTACGCCGATGAAATTTCTTTACCAGCTTTATCAAAAATAATTGTTCGGCAACCTGTTGTTCCAGCATCAAACGCCATCATATATTTTTGCATTTATCGTTCTCCTCCTACTTCTTATTAAAGTATTCCACTAAATTAGTTAAAGGCTAATCTGAAACTCTAAACTTCCATACCATACCGGTGGGCTTTATGCGTCGGATAAAACGCGATCGATGGTACAGTTACATCTGGCGTACGAGTCGCTACAAACAACGCAATCTCAGAAACATTTTCAACATCGATACAACTAGCATGGATACCTTCTTTTAATTCTTTTTCATCTAACCAGCCATCGGTATACGCTGCTAGATCGCCATCGTAGATTCCAGTATCGATAACTTCAGTCATTGGTGTCTTCACGTGAGAGGGGTTAATGACCGTCACACCGATATTTTTACCAACGCCTTCTAACAAGATGTTCTTACTCAAGCCCATCATACCATGCTTAGAAGCGCGGTAAGGACTGTGCCCCGGACAAGAAGCCATCCGAGCGGACGATGAACCAATATTCATGATACGGCCGCCAGCTTCTTCCTTTTCCATGTAGCGGAAAGCTTCACGACAGCAAAGAAAAACACCAGTCAAGTTTGGTCCAATCGTTTTATTCCATTCTTCCATCGTTACTTCAGAGATCGGTGGTGCCAATGAATCACGTCCTGCACTGTTAACGACTAAATCGATTTTGCCCCATTTGTCATAAGCTTGTTTGAAGAAATCGATGACTGCGGGTTCGTCCACCACATCTGCAACCACCGATAATGTTTCGCTGCCCAGTTCTTCTACTTCTTTAGAAACCTCCGCCAGACGTTCAGCATCGATATCGACTAACAAACATCTGCAACCGTTCTCAGAAAACTTTTTAGCAATTGCTTCGCCAATTCCTGAAGCCCCGCCAGTGATTACTGCAACCTTGCCATCTAAGACCTTACTCATGTAAATCGCTCCCTAAAATTTTATTTTCTTAACTTGATCACATTGTAGAATAAAATTTTATTCTAGTCAATATAATTTAGAAGGAATTTTTTTCAATAACGAAAATTACTTCAATAAAATGATTTCATCCGATTCAACATCTACCGCTAAATCAAGGTTTGTTGCACAATAAAGAAATTTTTCTCAACTCATGATATAATTGAATAAAATTTTATTTTAGGAGGCTTTCTTTTGAAACAAAGTATTTTGAGTCTATTAGTTGCTCGCCAGCCTACTTTCAATCCAGCGCTGCAGCGCGTTTGTACCTATATCATTGAAAATCCCGAAATTGCCAAAACGATCACCACAAAAAAATTGGCGCAGGAATGCGAAGTTGCTGAATCTTCTATTACACGCTTCGTTCAAGAAATCGGATTTAAAAGTTTCAGCCAATTAAAGATCAGCTTGGCAGAAGAATTGGCCCAACAAACATCGACTAACGAGCCAGCCAATGAAGTCTTATATGATGATATCTCCAGAGATGATTCTACTGAGATGACCATCAAAAAGGTAATTTACCAAAACATCCAGCGAATCAAAGAACTAGAAAGTCTGATTCAGATCAGTCAAATCGAAGAAGCCGTTACAATGATCAAACAAGCAAAAACGTTAAATTTTGTTTGTACCGGCGCTTCCAATGTTGCAGCAAATGAAGCGACACTACGCTTTTCTCGGGCAGGAAAAAAATGTGTACTATGGAATGATACGAGCATGCAGACGATTTCCGCGGCCACAGCTACTGAAGACGATTTGTTTATCGGTATTAGTGATTCTGGTAAAACCGCTAGTGTTCTTGATTGTTTAAAGGTAGCGAAAAAGAATCATGCCACTACTCTAGCAATCACATCTAGTAGTAAATCACCTATCAATACAGTTGCTGACCTCACGCTATCTACACCTAAGCACATACCGTCAAGCCGCAGCTGGGAATCGACTACTTCTAAAACGTCACAAATTTTGCTGATCGATATTTTATACGTTTGCTATGGGTTAGCGAACTTCGATTCTACCATCCATGCATTGGAAGAAACACACGAAGCATTGAAATCCACACGCCGATAGAAAGCTGTGCCAAAATATTTTGGCATAGCTTTTTTTCTTTTATAGAATGAAATTCTTTTTACGATTCTAATTGACAAAATTAAATTCCGGGTTTATATTGTGTTTGTAGAATAAAATTTTATTTTAGGAGGAGTCATTATGAAAGCAAGTTTCTTTTATGGCCCACAGGATATTCATGTCGAGGAAATAGATAAACCGGCGATTAGCGAAAACGAACTATTGATCAAAGTACATGTTGGGTCGATTTGTGGGACTGATTTACGAATTTTCAAATTTGGACATTTCAAAATCGATCAAAAACGGGTATTAGGACATGAGTTGGCTGGTGAAATTATTGAGGTCGGTAAAAATGTTAGCGGTTTTACTTTGGGGGATCGGATCTCTGTCGCGCCAAATGTCGGCTGCGGTCATTGTCGAATGTGTCAAAAAGGATATAACCAGCTTTGTTCTGAATATGAAGCGTTTGGGATCAGCTATGACGGCGGCTTCCAAGAATATATGAAGATTCCTCAGGCAGCCATCGAACGAGGAAATGTTTTTAAAGTTCCAGAAAATCTTTCTTACGTTGAAGCTGCATTAGTCGAACCATTTTCTTGTACCTACAATTCCTATAAAGCATTAAATACGAAACCCGGTGATACGGTTGTGATTATTGGTGCTGGACCAATTGGTGCCTGTCATGTTTTGATTAATAAATTAGCGGGTGCAACGAAGATTATCGTGGCCGATGTGACTGCTTCTCGTTTAACAGAAATGAAAAAAATTGGTGCTGATGTGACCGTTTTATCTTCAGAAGAGGATTTAAATGCTCGTGTCCTAGAAGAGACTGACGGTGCTGGTGCAGACATAGTTATCACAGCGTGCTCGGTTCCTGCGGTCCAACAAACAGCGTTAGAAATCGCGGCGGTCCATGGTCGCATCAACTTCTTCGGCGGCATGCCAAAAGGTAAAGAGTTGGTAAAGCTGAATACCAATTTGCTTCATTATAAGGAATTAACAGTTTTAGGCACGACCGGTTCATCGATTGAAAATTATCGTGAATCATTAGATATCGTTGCTTCGAAAAAAGTTGACCTGCTGCAATTAGCTACTCACTCCTTCTCATTAGAACAAATCAATGACGCCTTTGCTTTCGCTCAATCAGGTGAAGGTATGAAAACCTATTTGACTATAGTAGGTGAGTAATATGAACATGCAAGCAGCGATTCTTTATCAACCAAGTGATTTACGAGTCGAAACAATCGATTTCAATGATCAAATCGATACTGATGAAGCCATTATCAGTATCAGCCACACAGGAATTTGCGGCTCGGATCTTGATCGTGTTCTGAAGACTGGGACTTACTCTTTTCCGACAATTCCTGGACACGAATTTTCCGGAAGGATTGAAAAAATCGGCAACCACGAAACGTTGGCTGTCGGTGATCCAGTCGTTGTTGCTCCGATGCAGCCATGTTTCGATTGCGAGCATTGCCAACAAGGAAACTACGGTCAATGTTTGAATTATAGATTTATGGGTTCACGTAATGATGGGGCTTTTGCTCAATATTTAAAAGTGCCGCTAAAAAATATTATTCCATTTCCTAAACATGTTCCGTTAAAATACGGCGCATTGATCGAGCCCGCCGCCGTGACTCTGCACGGCCTAAATCGCATCAAGATCACGGCTGGTGATACCGTTGCTGTACTAGGCTGTGGTACGATCGGATTATTCGCCATTCGTTTAGCCAAATTATTAGGTGCTACACAGATCATCGCTGTTGATCTAGCCGAGGAAAAGCTAGCATCAGCTGAAAAATTAGGCCAACCATTTTAATCAACAGCGCAAAAACAAATGCGACAGAGAAAATCAATGAACTGACTGGCGGTGTTCAAATTGCGATCGAAACGGCCGGTGTCCCCTTCACTCAAGTCCAAACCGCGGAAATCACCCGCGATCACGGTAAAATATTACTTTTAGGAACCGCACATAAAGATGTGACCTTCCCTGCTGCGACCTTTGAACGGATTATTCGTGGAGAGATCACACTGACTGGATCATGGAATTCCTATTCTGCTCCTTTCCCTGGGCAAGAATGGCAGACGATCATTGATTTTATCGGAAATGGTTCGCTAGATATGAGTGAATTTATTACTCATACCATCACCCTTACCGATTTACCAAAAACGATCCAGCAAATGGCCGATCGAGAATTTTCTTTTAACAAAGTATTAGTTGATTTAAATAAATAAAAAAATATCTCGAATGATCGTCAATTTCTGATCATTCGAGGTATTTTCTATTTTTTGACGATTCCTAAGTCAATCATTGATTGGGCTGTTGCGATAATCGCTTCACGAGCTGGGCGTGGGTTCCAACCTAATAAGTCTTTTGCTTTTTGATTACTTGTTCCAGCATATTTTCCAGTTAAAGAAGCCACCATCCGCAATTTTGGATCAGCAACCGCCGCTGCTTTTAAAATCGCATTGGGGATTTTTTTGGTAGGCAGTTTTGCTGCATACGCTGGAAAAGCCTCGCGTAAAATATTTGCCACATCCAACATAGATAAGGTTTCTCCAGTAGTCGCCAAGAAACGTTCACCTGCAGCTTTAGGCGAAGTCATTGCTAACAGATGCAAACTTGCAACATCGCGTACATCAACGTAACCAGAATCAACATTCGGTACTGCTTTGACTTCGCCGTCTAATAACTGTTGGATTTGAATATTCGAGTGAGAATAATCCGAAGTCAAGATTGGCCCCATTACAGCCACTGGATTGACCGTTGCTAATTCCATCCCGTTGCTCTCTTCTTCGATAAATTTCCAAGCTGCTCGTTCAGACAAGGTTTTTGATTTTTGATAAGGAAAAATATTTTTAGCGTCTAAGTTCGACCAATCTTTTTCAGTATACGGAGTTGTGCGATTCTCATGACCAGCAAAGATTGCACCGTAAGCCGAAGTCAAAACCACTCGTTTTACATTCGCATCTCGTGCCGCCTTCATCACATATAGGACACCATTTACAGCTGGATCAATCATTTCTTTTTCATCCTTAAAATTCAGCTTTGGTGTTGGAGAAGCAGGATGAATGACATAAGTAACACCTTCCATCGCTTTATCCCAGTTCTTTTCGCTAGATAAGTCCGTTTCAATAAAAGAAAGATCATCAAGCTTATCGATGCCCCCCGCTGTAATGATTTTTTTAACGCGATCAATCTTATCTAATGAACGAACCGTTGTCCGTACCGCATATCCCTGTTCCAATAATTGTAAAATAATATTTGAAGCGATATAACCGCTGCCGCCTGTTACTAAAACTAATTCTTTTGCCATGATGAAGACTCCTTTTTCTTTCTTATAGGAAAAATGAATTCAATTCTCTGTAAAAAGTTGAATTATCATTCTTTCGTTACGTTACACTTGTAACGCTTGTGAGGTTATATTAGAATAGAACCTCACAGAATACAAGTTGTTCACCCGCATCTGTGACAGAAAGGAAAATGTGTAATGGCAGCTACTGACCACTCACAAGCAATCAAACAAGATTCAAAGGATTATTTAACGACCGCTTTATTACAACTCTTAGAAAAAAATCCCTATCAGAGTATCAATGTTTCACAAGTCGTTCGTCGTGCAGGAGTCAGCCGAATGGCCTTTTACCGCAATTTTGATAGTCTTGATGACGTGCTATTCGATTATTTTTCGACAATTATTAGCGAGCGCTTTGCTGATATCATCCAACATGTTCCACCAACAGAAAAACTAAAATCATTGGAACTATTCTTCAAGGATTTTGCAAATACTTTGGAGCTAAGTGTCTCACAAGGTTATGAACCGATCATTCGTCGAGTCTTCAATGAAAATATGCAGCACTTTTATAATAGCTTGCCGCTTTTTGAAGACCTCAAAGAACCGGAAAAAAGGTATTATATCAAGTTCATGAGTGACGGCGTCTACAGTATTTGGCGCGAATGGTTGATTAGTGACCAAAAAGAATCGCTAGACATGATTCATCAACTGTTGGTGACACTTCAAAACTCCACTTTGGAAGCACTAAAAAACCAGCAAGCGAACTAATCCGCTTGCTGGTTTCCTTTTGCCTTTGCTCGTCGATAAAACAATAAACATAAGAGACTAAAAATTAACGTTAAAATTCCTGAGATCAAAAACCATCTGGCAATTCCTAACTTTTCAGATAATGGTCCAGCCAGTAATAACCCGATCGGCATCGCCCCTGACATTACACTGCCAAATAGTGAAAAGACCCGACCTAGCTTTTCTGGTGCAACCGTCTCTTGTAAATACGCAGTAAAAGGAATATTGTACAAATTCCCAACACCGCCCATTAAGATACAAAAGAAAACAAACATCCAATAGCCTGTTAGATTAGCAGGGACTAGGCCACTGCCGATAAAGGTAATCGCTAACCCAATATTAGCCAGTTGCGCAGCCAGCAGCTTCTCCCGCCATTCCTTTTTCATTCCGATCAAAAAGGCACTGACCATCATACCAGCGGCATAAGAAAATTCCACCACACTAGCAAACCAAGCAGACAGTTCAAAATGCACATTGGTCATCAATGGAAACAAAATTCCCAACGGCAGATAGAAAATCATAATAAAAAAGGAAAAGAACATGACAACCAGCATTGGCCGGTCTTCTTTAAAGACATTGAATCCGTCCTTCAATTCTTGTAAATAATGCTGCATACTCTCTTCACTGCGAGGGATACTTGGAACTTCTACGATCCATAAGGTGAGACAAGCAGCTAAAGCGCCGATCAGATCTGTTAATAAGATCAGCCATAATGGCATTGCCGCAAACATTGCCGCGCCTAACACCGGCCCCAACATGAATGCTCCCGATTGTAAAAACTGATTCCAGCTATTGGCTTTGACCAGCTCTTCTTCCGGCACCAATAGCGGCACAATGGCTTGAATCGAAGGCATGTGGAACACATTTGCTAGAGCACGCAAAAACAATGCGGCAATAACGACTAAGTAGCCCGGATTTCCCCATAAAAACCACAGGGACAAAATCAAGGCCACGAGTCCCATAAATAAATCTGCAAAAATCACGACATACTTCCGCTTCAACCGATCCAGCCAGACACCGACAAAAGGACCTAATAACATTTGCGGCAGATACGCAGATAGGCCCGCCAATGACAACATAATAGCTGATTTAGACTCATTGGTCAGCCACCATATCAATGCAAACTGAACAGCGGAACTTCCAATCAAAGAAACCGTCTGTCCAGATAAAATCGTTAAATATTTTTTTCTCCATTGTTGTTTTTCCATAATAGCTCCTTTGTTTGCCGTTTGAACAAACAAGAAGTTCGTCAAACGTTGATTATTTGGCGATTCGTTCAATTCTCAAACGCATAGAAGCACACATAAAAAATCCTCCTTTTTATTTGATTAACCCTAATTCGATTTTCCACATCAACAGACGTTCCACAGATTGATTCAATTGTTGTTCACTGTACTCGCCCTTTTTGATAGCCTCCAATATATAAGGAATTTGGGTACTGTAGCTTGAAGACAAAATCATATCGTTTCCCGCTTGCAAAGCCTGCAAACCTGCCTCCTCTTGGGAAGTAAAGTTTGCCAATCCTGCCATATCCATATCATCAGTCATGATTACTCCTGTAAAACCTAATTCATTGCGGATCACGTCATGGACTGGTTTCGAGATTGATGCCGGACGTTCACCATCAATAGCCTGTACAATATTGTGTGACACCATAATGCTATCGGCTCCGGCTTTTATCCCTGCTTCAAATGGTAAAAAGTCATTTTTCCGTAATTCATCTATCGAACGATTATCCGTCACGATCTCCACATGCGAGTCGCGATTATTGCCATAACCAGGAAAATGCTTCAACGTAGAACCAAGCTTTTGTTTCTTCATTTCTTCAACAGTCAATTTTACATAATGACTTGTGCCGGCTGCATCCATGCCAATCGTTCGATCATAAATAAAGGATTGGGGATCTGTCGAGACATCCGCATCCGGAAACATCCCCAGCTGAATACCTAACTCGCCAAAAACTTGGGCTTTGCGATCAATCTCCTGGGTAACTCCATCCCAACCATTTTTTTGATACGAGGTTTGAGGACTTTCAAAAGCCGGAGAAACGATTTGATTTCTGCTTAATCGGCTAACCGTTCCGCCTTCCTCATCTGATCCAATAAACATGGGAATCTTACTGGTCTCTTGATAGCTTGTAATTGCCTGTTTAATCTCACTTTGGCCTTTCCCCTCCATATCGCGGTCAAAAAGTAAATATCCGCCTAAATGATAGGTCTGGATATCCGCTGTTTGGTTTTGCTCTGGTACACGGGCCATGAATAATTGCCCGACTTTTTCTTCCAAAGTCATTTCTTTCATCACTTTATCCATCTTTTCCTTCGCAGTCATTTCTTCTTTTTTTGACTCAGTTATCTGCTTCTCTTCTTTTGTCGATTCAGTCGATTTGGCTGATTCGCTAGTTGTTGACGTTTTGTTGTCAGAACTTCCACAGGCAGTTAATAGGAAAACTGCTGATAGCATCAGCAGACTCCATAAAATGCTTTTTTTCACTTCTACTCGCTCCTTATTTGGAATGACACACTAATAATAAAAATCGGCTCAATTCAAATTACTTCTATCATTCCGCTATACATATCAGCGTGGACCTCAATTCATTGAACTTTACAATGACCTGCTGACAGTACTTACGGTTCATTTTATCATAGCCTATGAAAAGAAAGCATCGTTTCGATTTTTTCCAAAAAAAAATACCGAGAAAAAGCATAAATGCCTTTTCTCGGTATTACATTTATTTGTTTTGGACAGTTGCATCTTTTCGAACACGATACCCTTTGCCCCAAATTGTTTGAATGACTTCTTGATCTACTTCTAAAACCTCTAATTTCAGTTTGATATTTTTGACTAAAGAAGAAAGCTGAGCTAATCGGGATTGAGAAACATTTCCCCACAAAGCTTTACACAGTTCATCACGTGAGACAATCTCGCCTGGATGGCTGCGTAATTTTTCTAGAACCTGCAGCTCAAGTGAAGATAAGTTAATCAATGTCATCGCTGAGATGCCCTGATTCTCTTCTGCCACTGGGCATTCTTCTGCTGCAACAGGTACAAATGACCTGCCTTTATATTGCGCAGCCACCTCTGCCAATTGCTCCCGCAACAATTCAACCGAGTCGCTATTCTGAACAACCCCACTTATCCCGTGTTCATTCAATACCGCTCGTTCATCCTCAGTGAGAAAATGATCAACCTCTCGTAAGATACTTTGACCACGATCCCTCAATTTTGGCAGCATCAGTTCCATCTCATAGCTTGAGATCGTTTCGCCGATAATGATGATCGGAAAATGATTTACCAAATCAGGAACACGATCATCCATTTGAATTTCATCCAAAATACTGGTAGAACAAAAAACCTCATAATTTAAATGTTGCAATTTATTAGTTATAATTTCTTCCGCTAGGATATTTTTTGTTAAAACTAAAACTCGAACCATCAATCCGACCTCATTTTCTACTCAATAATGATTATGAATAAAATATAACTTAAATTTAAGCAAATAAAAGGTCTTTTTTTAGATGATACTAAATAAAATTATGAACATTCCTAACTATTTCGTTTTTTTAAATTTGGAATAAAGAAAAACCGTGATTTGTTATCACGGTTTAGGCAGTTACTTTACTTAATTCTTTTTCTTGTTTAACGGCTTTTTCAAAAATTGGCAGGTTGAATTGCTTATACAATGCCCCCGCTACAAAGTATGCAATGTTGAAATCAACCAGACTATGAACTAGTCCACCAATGCCCATCAGAATGAAAACCGTATACAAATATCCTTGTGAATAGAAGGTATCCGGCATATTCCCCATGAAGTAAAAGGCTGATACAACAAGCATTTCAGCAACTGCATGAATGATTCCAATGATTAAGTTAAAAATTTGGAATCGACCGTTTGCTAAAGTAAATTTTCCATTTTTCAATACAAGTTCGGGATGCTTTTGCAGATATTTTGCTCCGATTACTGCAAAAATCAAATGAGAAAATGCTCGTAATGCAATGATTGGCGTCGTCGAAATGAAGAATCCGAATGTCGTTCCTAAGACGACTGCAATTGCTACTAATGGTGAAAAGAACATCGCGATGAACACAGGTACATGGCTCGCAAGAGTGAAAGATGCCGGGCCAATCACGATTTTAGGCATAACCATCGGGATCAAAATTCCTAACCCAATCAACAATGCTGAGATCGTTAAATTTCTAACAGAATTATTTTTCATTTTATTCTCTTATCCTCCTTGATATGTCAAGACACTTAATTCGCTCTTTAGTTTAGTTCAAAACCTTAGAGGTGTCAAGACAGATAAGGTGGGAATTTTTTGAAAAGTTTCACTATTTTCCGATCAAACTTAAACGTTCATTTCGTTCCTCCACTGTTAAGTGGTGTTTTTTCACATAACGATTATTTATTTTTTTTGCACATGCAATTGAGCATGCTCCCAAGTATTTTTCCTCATTTTTTTCGGAAACTAGTATTTGACGATTGCATTCAGGATTACTACAATTGATATATCTTTCGCAAGGTGTCCCATCAAACCATTCTTTGCCGATGACCTGTTTGTCCACTTGATTAATCTCTACACTAATTCGTTCATCAAAGACATACATCTTCCCATCCCACAATTCACCACGTGTCGTTTCATCTTTGCCATAAGCCGCGATTCCCCCGTGAAGCTGTGCAACATCATCAAATCCTTCTCGCAATAACCAGCCAGAAAATTTTTCGCAACGAATTCCGCCTGTACAGTATGTCACAATTTTTTTATCCATAAACTGTTCTTTGTTCTCACAAATCCATGTTGGCAGTTCACGGAAATTATGAATTTCCGGACGAACGGCTCCACGAAAATGTCCCAAATCATATTCATAATCATTACGGGCATCAATGACTACTGTATCCTCGTCCAACAAAGCTTCGCGAAACGCATGCGGCTCCAGATAATTTCCAGTCAATTGTCGTGGATCAACATCTTCCTCTAAATGCAGAGCCACCAATTCTGTTCGTGGACGAACAAATAATTTTTTAAAGGCATGCCCTTCACTTTCATCCATTTTGAAGTATGTATCTTTAAACCGGTCATCCGCCAACATCACTTCCATATAGCGATCCGTCGCTTCCTTTGTTCCTGAAAGTGTGCCGTTGATTCCTTCCGGTGCAACTAAAACCCGACCCTTGATCCCTAAGTCTCGACAAAAAGCGAGATGCTCTTTCGCAAAAACCTCCGGGTCTTCGATTTTTGTATAGTTATAGTAAAGCAATACACGATAATCCATGATGATTCCTCCAGTTTCTTTGATTCTTTACTACTATAGGAGATGGAAACCGTTTTTTCGAACTTGATGCTTGTGGAATTTTTTACAAGAAAAAAATCCTCCTGTAAATTTCTACAAGAGGATAAAGAATTAATCTTTCCAAACTTCTTTAGCTGTTTCAATCACTAAGTTTAATTTTGCCCATTGGTCTTCTTCAGTTACTTTGTTGCCTTCATGTGTAGAGGAAAAACCGCATTGCGGACTTAAACATAGTTGTTCTAGCGAAACAAACTTCGCAGCTTCCTTGATACGAGACTTCAATGTTTCTTTATCTTCTAAGTCAGGTGTTTTTGTAGTTACCAGTCCCAAAACGATTCGTTGATCCTGAATATTTTTCAACGGCTCAAAGCTACCTGAACGCTCATCATCAAATTCCAAGAAAAAGCCATTGAATTGAGTTATCGATAATAGGCGTTCAGCGATTTTATCGTATGAACCATTATAAAGCCAATGAGACTGGAAGTTCCCTTTACAGAAGTGGAAG
Source organism: Enterococcus malodoratus (assembly GCF_027659535.1). Classification (NCBI taxonomy): domain Bacteria; kingdom Bacillati; phylum Bacillota; class Bacilli; order Lactobacillales; family Enterococcaceae; genus Enterococcus; species Enterococcus malodoratus. The sequence continues at coordinate 52,067 of NZ_JAQDPG010000010.1, forward strand.
GTTACTGATAAATCGGACGGCTTATTGGCAAGAACCGCTTCGGTGATATCACCAAATTCTTGGATCAATTCATCTGGGTCATAACCGTTGTTAGCGATCATTCCTCGGAATCGTTCATCGAAGAGTCCGCCCCAACTCGTATCATCTAATTGCAAGTAACGACAGCCAGCATCGTAAAATGCTTGGATGGCTGCTTGATAAGTCGTGATCAGATCTTGAATGAACTCCTTTTTATCCTCATAGACAGGATTCTCATGATATTGCTTCGATAAAATAAATGAATCCAAATAAATCATGTTCGGCCCTGGAATCGTTTGTTTCGCGATCACATCCTCAGCTTGCTCGTTAGTAAATTTGAAATGATCTAAAAATGGATGTGCAGGATTAAATGCCAGCGGACCGCTAACAAAAGTACCTTGTGCCTCAGTCGTGATCCCGAAAGCCGTCGTTTCAAAATCATAAACGGTAATACCGTTAAGTCCAGCAATAAAATCCAAGTGCCACCAACGGCGACGGAATTCACCATCAGTCACTGCTTGCAGACCGATTTGCTTTTGTTTTTGGATAACTTTGATAATTTCTTCATCTTCAACTTTGGTTAATGCTTCTTTTGTGATTGTTCCCTGTTTGAACTCCTCACGAGCCTTTTTTAACCTCTCAGGCCGCAATAAACTACCTACTTGATCAAACCGAAATGGAATCTTACTCATAAAATCCTCTCCCTTTTTTACTATATTTTTTCAGAATAATTCTGATTTGTTAACGTAATGAATTCGACTAAAATCTCATATAATACTGTCCGACTATTTTCTTTACGCAATAAAAGGACTGTTACAAGTCGGACTGACAGCTAACTCATTAATAAATGGATGAATTTTTCTAACGTAAAAATTCAAACAATTTTCGTACGCCTACGATTCCTTTAACCGGCTAAAGCTGGAAGTGGAACTCACAAAAAAAGCCCTTAAACAGCTGAATAGCTATCTAAGGGCATAATTGATATACGTTACCACCTTGATTCGCAGCTTCCTCACGGTTGCTGCCTCGTTAAGTACCCCATCGCTGGGAGACTTCTGTTGTTTAACGGAACATTCCGTATCTTCTTAATTAGTCAGAAGATCCACTCAAAAGCCATTTTCAACATAACTCTTTTCTGTCTCTTTTCAGCTGCCAAGACTCTCTGGAAGAAAAGCTTTATCTCTACTTTCTTTCTCATAGTGTTTTAATATTAATCTAAGTTAAGAATAGCGGTCAGTCCTTCGTTTGTCAAACCCTTTTTTGAAGTAAAGGTAAATCTACTATTTAAAAATTTTCTACCTCTTTACCTTGAGTGAAAAAGATATGACTTCTAAACTCGTCTTGTTTTTCAGTGGAATACTTTTACTATTCATCAGTTTTATTTTTTCAAAAAGAAGAGCGTAACAGAAATCAATTCTGTTACGCTCTTTGCTAGATGCTTTCTTCCATCTTATTTGAAATCAAGACGAATGGCATGTAGATGAATACACCCGCCACGATAATCACTAGCTGTAGAATCGCCGCTCGGATATCGCCCGCAGTTGCCAAATAGCCTGAAAGCACTGGTGGGGTTACCCAAGGAATCAAAATGTAAGTTGGGTTCACCAATTGCAGACTTGTTGCAAGATAGGCCAACATTGTTGAAACCATTGGCACGATACAGAATGGGATCGCATAAACTGGATTGAAGACGATCGGCAAGCCGAACATAATCGGTTCACTAATATTGAACAAGTTTGAAACCCCACCCAATTTTGCGATCATACGCTGATCTTCCCGTTTTGAAAAAATCAGTAAGGCAATCACTAAACAGATCATCGTTCCGCCACCGCCCATATAGACATACGCATCTAAGAATGGTTGGGTCACGATATTGGGTGCAGCAGAACCTGCATTGATTGCTTCTACATTTTGCTGCAAAGAAGTTAAAAGAATTGGGCCTGAGATCGCACCAAAGACAAAGGCACCATGAATACCAAAGATAAAGACAAAGGTTGATAAGAATACATACAATAAAATACCCGGCAATGTCTGGAAGCCGCCAACTAATGGCGCCTGCAAAATATTGATAATGATTTCTGGAATCGTCAACCCAGTCGCTGTACGCAAGCCAACTTCAACGATTGCAAATACGCTGATCGTTAACACGGTCGGGATTAAGCTATTGAAAGATTTCGCGATTGCTGGCGGAACACTGTCTGGCATTTTGATCTTCAACCGTGAATTATTCGTCAATTTTACCACCATCGGTACACTCACTAGCGCGGCAATGATTCCTAATAGCATTGCTGAAGCGCTGGTATAAGTTTGTGTTAATGCTCCCGCAGTTTCAAAGGTTTGTCCGTTGGCCCCCGTTATATTGATCACATTAGGAACTAATACGACATAAGAAGCTAGTGCAACAATTCCTTCAAGCGCGCCATCGGCATCATAAGAACGAGCCAAGCGTAACCCGATTAAGAACGTGACCATCAATCCTAAAATTCCTAAAGTACCATTGTAAGCTTGGACACAAATCTCAGAGATTATTGCACGACCTGGAATCCCACGCAAAAGTCCCGTCTTTTCTGTCAGCAAAACATTGTTTATCAACAAAAAGAATGCGGCGGTGATGGTGATCGGAATGGTACTGGCAAACGCGTCTCGAATCGCGGCAATAAAACGATTACTAGCCAGCTTGTTCGCATAATAAGCTACTTTTTCTCCTAAAGCCTCTTTGTTGAATGTGCCATCTTTCATCATTGTTTTAATCTCCCTTATTTTCAGATTTAATTAAATCAGCTACTAATGACAACCACTTGCCTGCAACACCAACCCACACTTCTTTATACGTCGCATTATTGAACTGAGGCCAGTAAGGTTGATCCTCGTTGCCAAATGTCTGCATCCCAACAGGCATCTCACCTGTGATTTCTCCAGAAGAAACCGAGTATTGCTGCGGATAATTGTATCCTTCGCCATAGATCATAGATTGTCCAAACGGATTTTTCCCGACCATCCATTGGAGTTGTTGATGAGCTTTGTCCAGCAGTGTTCGGCGATCCAGTATGCGTCCCATCACAGCGGCGCTTTTTCCCATCGAAAGTAAGATGCCATTATTGCCGCGGAAAGAGAACCATACAGGGAAACGTTTGATATATAATCCTTCACCAACTTTTATCCCCTGTTTTAACTGCTCCTGATAACTCGTTTCTGCTTCGTCATCTACTAATAAATGCTGTTTATAGAAACTTTCTTTATCCTGCCATTCGTCTTCGTGATAAATTCCGCTGGCATACATTGGATATGGATCGGTAAATTGACCCAAATAGTCCAAATAATCGGCGTAGTTATTTGCCTGGATAAGCCACTCATCGCCTTTTTCATGCTTTGGCGAAGCCGCCAAAACCTCTTCAAAAGCTAAAGCATACAAATGTTCCCGAGCTTGATGATTGAAATGCTGAAGGACCTTATGCGTTTCATCCCGATAAAACATCCCTTTAAGAAGTGTGCCATCTGATAATTCAAGTCCGGCTTGTTCTTGGCAAGAAAGTAATCCATCAAACCATTCCGTCATCTGTTCTCGATAATCTTCCTCTTCCGTCAACTGATACATTAGAGCTGCCGTCCATGCCATCGTCGCTAAGAAAGTACTCTTTGACGTATTATAGGTATGCTCCCAGAAAATCGGCTCATGCTTAAATTCTGTTTTTTTAAATCCAACCAAAGCGTAGTGATAATCTTCTTTTACTACTTGCATCAACTGTGCTTTCATCGCGTAATCTTGCGGTAAGGATTTGACGATCTTCGCCAAAAGTCCCGTGATCAAGAAATTGTCATAAGGACTGTTATGAATTCGTGGTACGGCATCATCCATCGTGCCGATACGATTGTCAGTCCAGCGAGTAATACCGGCGCTAGTCACCCGATCTCCTTCATCCAGACGCGTCTTCAAGATAAAATCAATTCCCCACTCGCCCTCTTCAATTAACCGCAGATACAGATCCGGCTGATTCTTAACCGTTTCCGCTGTTTCAAATAAACTGCTGGTCACCTCGGCTGTTTGAACTAATTGCTGTGAAAGGTCGCCCGCATCATGCCAACCACCATTAAAACTGACTAACGAACCTTTATATTCCACGGTTAAGTCTTCATGGCACGTTCCATGAATTCCATGGACCGGACAACCGCAGCGTTCACAGAAAATAAAGTTCAACGACTTCCAAATTGAATCGGATTTTAGGGTCGAAACTTTTCCGATCTGGAAATCTGGCGTTTTAATATCATCAATTTGCAAATAATAGCAGCCTGGCTCAGTGATAGCTGAAAAATCCAACAGCCCAAAGGTGCCATTTACGGTTGATATTTCTTGAATTTCTGCTTGAAATACAACTTGATCGGCCCTTTTTAATTCAAAAGTTGTCGCTGTAAAATCTTCGTGGTTGATAATTGCTGTTTTGGAATAATCGGGATGATAGCCGATATGTGAAAAAATGATTTCCTTACTTGGTACTTGCCACCCCTTAGCAGAGGTACTGTGCAGATTTTTCTCTAAAAATAGTTTGCTGATAGTATAGCTGAGCCGGCCTTTCAAATTCATATAAGAACCATTTGCTCCGCTAAAAATACGAATGCCGGTTACCACGTCTCTTGGCAAATTACTGATGTCCAAGACATAAGTGTGCTGTTCCTGTCCTTCTAAATTAATGACATGCGTTCCTTCACGATTATAGATATCCGGAATTTTGATCTCCCCGTCATTTTCCAATGTGATCGTGATATTCGGATTAACCGCATTGAGACAGTCAGCCGAGACATCCAGCTTGATTTGAGTAAATTCTGTCCAGTCTTCCTTTTGAATTGGTAGATACGCCCCGACCTCACCGAAATTAACATAGTCTCCATCCTCTGGTGCACCTTCAGGCCAAGTATCATAACGAGCAGCACTCAACAAAGTGACGGTTTCCTCTGTTTTTTTGATCTCACCTCGTCCGCGATGCTGCCAATTTTCAAAGCTGTTAGTCAACCGTCGACGGCTCATTATCACTTCTTTTTCTAATTGCTGTTTTTCAAATGAACGATCATTGTCCAATGGCAACGGTCGATGAATATAGCCTGTCGCTTTTACCGCTTGTTTAAAATCATGCATAAGTTTTCACTCCTTTCTCCATAATAAATGCTAATGTTGCAGCGCCTTTTAGGGCCACTTCATTCGGGTCAAGTGCCGTCACACGCATACCTTTCGTTACAAAGCGGATCGTTTTCGCATTTAGAAACGTTACCAAATGATTCAAAAACCAGCCGTCATTCATTACACCGCCGCCAAAAATGACTGCTTCTGGATCGCTTACTCGAATCAAATTCATCGTTAATGCCGCCACCGCGCGCAATGATTGATCCACAACTTTTTTAGCTAGCGGATCATTTGCTTCGTAGGCTGTGATCAGCTCTTGAAAGCTTACACGTCTGTCCTCTTCGATCGTTAAAATCGTATCCGGGTATTCTGAGGCAAACTTCACAGTCTGGTTATGCATGCCCAAACCCGAAGAAAACAGTTCAACACAGCCTTTTCTGCCGCAACTGCAAAGATCATCGCTCATCATGTCCACGACCATATGACCTACCTCGCCAGCATTAAAATTTCCACCCTTGATCACATGATTATCAGCGACCACACGGGCAGCAATGCCTGTTCCAATATTGATATACACAAAGTTTCCTGTTTCCTGACCGATGCCTAAGATACTTTCTGCTAAAGCCGCTCCGGATACATCATTTGTAAGCCAGCACGGAAGCTGAAAAGCTTGGGTGATTTCCTCAGCTAAAAAGATCGGATCAGAAAGACTCGGATGAATCTCCAGCCATTCTCCTTGCTCCGTATTTACCCGACCTACGACACAAATACCGATTCCGATTAAATCGCCATGAATGACATGCTGTTGTAAGTAACTTCTAATTGCTGTTTTTATTTTTTCTGCTGCACTTCGCTGATCGACTACTGTTGATGGGTATTTCTCACTCGCGAGAATCTCCCCAGCAGGCGTGACCTCACCAACTAATATCTTGGTTCCACCTAGATCAACTGCTAAAACCGTTTGTGTCATTCTACACCTCAAATTCTGGTAACGTTACCAAATAGAAATAATATGTTTCCGTTTTCAAGAGTCATAATACCCTGTGAGTATTCTTGCTGTCAACAGTTTTTTTAACATTTAGAAACGTTACCAAAAATATCTTGCTTTTTTTTCACTCCTCCCCTAAACTAATTTCTAGGAGGCGCTCTCTCATGAAAAAGACAATAACAATTAAAGAAATTGCAAAAGAAAGCGGTGTGTCTGTTTCGACAGTTTCCCGCGTTTTGAATAATCACCCTTCCGTTTCACCTGCTAAAAGGGCCAAAGTTCAAGCAGTGATTGAAAAAGAAGGTTTCCAACCAAGTATGCTGGCTCGCGGCATGATCTCCAATAAAACGAAAACCCTTGCAGTAGTTGTTTCGGATATCACCAACCCCTACTTTACTTCATTGGTTTCTGAAATCGAGCTGGCTAGTTTTGAACAAAACTATTCCCTTTTACTTTTTAATACTATGACTGCTGGACGTCAAAAAAAAGCAGACAGCAGTTTCGCTGAACGAGATACCTTCAATACGATTTTTGAGAAAAAGGTCGATGGCGTACTGATTCTCGGGGGAGAAATCGATCGAGATGAACCAAACCCAGAATATCTGCATACACTTGAACAGCTGAACAGCCAAGTACCTGTCCTGATTATTGGACAAAAGCAAGCAAACTGCAGCTGCGTCTTTATCGAACGGGATTTAGAAAAAGGTGTCTTTCTTTCTGTGCAACATCTACTAGCTCTTGGTCACCGAAGCATTGGTTTTATCGGTGGGGAGCCTAGCGTCAAAATCACGACGCAAAGAGTTCAAGCTTTCGAGAAAGTGATCTCCTTGTACAGTACCTTTGATCCGTCACTGATCCTTCTAAGTGATTTTTATACAGAAGATGGCTATCAAAATATGGATACACTCATCAAACAAGGTCCACTTCCCGATGCGGTATTAGCGATCAATGACCGAGTAGCTCTAGGTGCTTTCCGTGCCTTAGCCGATCATGGTCTATCCTGTCCAAAAGATATCGCAATCGCCAGCTGCGATGCTTTTCCTGACGGCGATTATCAGATTCCTAGAATTACGACCATCAATCAGCATAACCAGTTTCTTGGTAAATTGGCTGTTACCAATCTTTTGAAAATGATTAATGAAGAACCGTTGGATACTTTAGAAATTCATTCACCAGAATTGATTATTCGGGAATCCTGCGGTATTGGAAGGATACAAAAATAGATGGATAAACACTTAATTTTTATGGATATCGATGGCACTCTCGTTACTAAAGATCAACAGATTTCGGCTCGAACGAAGTCGGTCGTCAGCGAGCTGCAGCAAGCCGGCCACCAATTTTATGTCGCTACTGGCAGAAAATACTCTTCAGCAAGTGAAATTGCCAAACGATTGAATGAGCAGACTCAAGTGATTGCTTCAAATGGCAGCGTGTATTCGATCAATGAGACACTCCATAAGAATCGATTATCAGATGAAGCTCTTCAGTTCGTCTATCAAACAATGACCGAACATCGATTGCCGATGTTTTTCTTCGGTGAGCATACGATTTTTTATACTCAGCAGCTTCCGAGTTATCTGCAAAAAAATGATCAATCGCGGATCGGCAACACTGAAGAAGATTTTCTATTTATTGATTCATTGGAAACTTTGATGGCGGTCAGTCCTCGCATCATTAATGGGATAATCATTGCAGATGATCGGGAGGCAGAGCTTGAGATCGTCCGGAAAATTTTGGAAGAAAGTCAGCTCTTGTCCGTCTCCTCATCTCACCCGAATAATATCGAACTGATTCCTTTAGGGGTCAACAAAGCTACCGCGATCCAAGCTGTCCGAAAAAATCTGGCAGTCCCGCAAAAAAACATTATCAGTTTTGGGGATGGCTTAAACGATTTGGAAATGCTGCAGGCTTCAGGTGTCAGTGTTGCGATGGGCAATGCGGTCGACGAACTGAAACGTCACGCGAAATTTATCACGAAAACCAATGTAGAAGATGGCATCGCCAAATTTCTGCTGGATTACTTTTACTAAATATAAAGGAGACTAAACGATGTCTAAACCTACAATGTTGTCATACATTTTAGAAGAACAAGAAATATTAACGGCCGCGATCAATGCTTACCCCACGAATATCGATGCTGCTATTAATGGACTGAGCTTGGATAATGAAAACTGGCTCGTTTTAGGCACAGGTTCCAGTATCAACGCCGCGAAAAGCGCCAAATACTATATTGAAAAAATGGCAAATATAAAATTGGCGATTGAAGAGCCTTATAATTTCACTCACTACGAAAAAATTGATCCGCAGCTTCAGGTCGTTTTAGGAATTTCGCAAAGTGGACAAAGCACATCGACTATTGAAGCAATGGACAAGATCACCAACCATCATGCCGTCCACACTATGGCGGTTACAAGTATTCCAAACAGTGAGATCACTAAAGTCACAACTTCTACATTAGATATCCTTTCAGGTCGTGAACGGGTTGGTTATGTAACAGTCGGCTTTTCTGCAACCGTTTTGGCTTTGATGTTATTAGGTTTAAGAATCGGAGTGAAAAAAGGACTGATCACTTCTCAACAAGAAACTGATGAGCTGAAAGAGTTTCTAGAATTGACTAGTCGTTTTAATCACGTGATTGAACAATCAACGACATTCTTCGAGAGTCATCGGAAAGACTTTCAATTGGCTCAGCGATTTACTTCGATCGCCTATGGACCAGCGGTTGGAACTGCCAAAGAAATGGAAACCAAATTTTCTGAGACCATTCGCGTCCCTTCAACAGGCGTTGAATTAGAAGCCTTCATGCACGGGCCTTACCTAGAGCTTAACTCTGAGCATCGTTTATTTTTCATTGAGACTCCGGCAAAACCTGAGATCATTGAAAAAGCGAGACTATTGAAAGCTTACGAACAAAAGCATACTCAGCATGTCTTCACTATTTCCCTACGGTCAAATGAAGCAGAGGATGAGAATACACTAGCTTTCGGAAATTGCCCAGATGAGTTCAAAGCACCATATTTGGCAATCGTTCCTTTTCAAGTCTTTTGCTGGTATATTTCCCGCGAAAAAGGCATTGATATCACGAATCGGATCTTTACTGATTTCTCTCAAGCAGTCAAAAGTAAGACGGCCGTTCAAGATTACGTTTAATCTCAGCCCCCTATTTGATTGGTAAAACCCTAATTTTATTACCAGTCATTTAGCTATAAAAAACCGCTCAACCTTAAGAAGTTTTCTTAAGTTGAGCGGTTTAATTTTATTTTTTTAGCAACTCGCCGTGCTTCAACGACTTCTTCTCTAGTGAATCAAAGCTTTCTCCACCGTTTGTTAATAAGGTTAAGACAACGTCTGCTTTACCAGCAGTTCGAATCTGTTCAAAATCTGCTGTCACCAGCAGCGTTTTTTCATCAACCTTTTGTCCCTCGTGAACATGAACTTCAAAAGGTTTACCTGCAAGTTCCACAGTGTCTAATCCAATGTGGATCAAAACTTCTGTCCCCGAATGTCCTGTCAGCCCAATCGCATGCTTCGTTTGAAAAATGGTCGTCACCACACCTTTGACTGGTGAGTAGATTTCTGTGGATGTCGGTTGAATGCCGTAGCCTTCTCCCATCATTTTTTGCGAAAATACAGGATCAGCCACTTCGCTTAAAGGCACGAACTGGCCATCAACAGGTACAAAGAAAGCATCCGTCGTTTTCTTTTTGAACAAATCAAACATTTTTCATTCTCCAATCCTTCGTATCAATCATCGCGTCCCAATAATTGATTGATTTCTTGACTATACAAATCTGCTTTTCCGCCAAATACGGCTTGAATCCCGCCTTGAACTTCAAAAACAGCGGTCGCGCCTAACCTTTTAAAGACCGGTTTCTGAATTTGATCCCCTTGCTTCACCGCAACTCTCAATCGTGTCGCACAGGCGGTGACCGTTTCAATATTTTCATCTCCGCCTAACGCTTCAATGATTTGCCACGCTTCTTCTTGCAAGGTACTTGAACCCGAATGATCGACCTCATTTAAGACGTCTTCATCATTTTCCATTCCTGGTATAGCTACACGGAATTTTTTAATAAAGAAACTGAATACAAAAAAGTAAATAAGTGCCCAGGCAATCCCAAATGGAATCACTTTTATCCAGTTCGTTTTATCGTTTCCTTGTAAAACACCGAATAGCAAGAAGTCGATCAATCCGCCAGAAAACGAGTTACCGATGCGGATATTTAAGATATCGGCAAAATAGAATGACAGCCCATCAAGAAAAGCATGAATCACGTACAACCATGGAGCCACAAATAAGAACATATACTCAATCGGTTCGGTGATCCCAGTTAAGAAAGAAGTCAACGCACCACTAAAATATAGTCCGCCATTTTTCTTGCGGTTTTCTTTGGGAATCGCTCGGTACATCGCATAACATGCGGCCGGCAGCCCAAACATCATTGTTGCAAATCGTCCAGCGAAGAAACGCGTTCCATAAGTGAATAAGCCAGTATGACTAGAATCCGCTAATTGCGCAAAGAAAATATTTTGTGCGCCGGAAATCGAATGGCCAGCAACCGTTTCCACTCCACCTAACGATGTGTACCAAAACATTGGATAGATCGTATGATGCAATCCGACTGCCCCCGTCAACCGAAGCAAGAAGCCATAAAAGAATGAACCGATACTCCCCATTTGTGCCACTTGATGACCAACCACGACCAAGCCATTTTGAATCGGCGGCCAAATCAGATAGAAGACACAGCCAATCGCAATTGCGCTAAATGAAGAAACGATCGGAATAAAACGTGATCCGCCAAAAAATCCTAAAAATTGTGGAAGCTCGATTTTCCGATAGCGGTTATGCAAGAAAGCAACGGTTCCCCCAATGACGATTGAACCGACTACACCAGTGTCGATACTAGCGTCTTTAGCAGAGAACAGTTCCAATAACCCGCTGATTGTAGCTGTATAGACTAGAAATGCGACACCCCCAGCTAAACCTGCTGTCCCTTTATCTCCTTTGGCCAAACCAACTGCGATACCGATCGCGAAAATCAATGCTAGATTAGCAAAAACAGCATTCCCGGCAAAACTCATGACGCTAAGAATCGTTTGCAGCCACGGTTGATTTAAAAATGGATAAGCAGCTACTGCACTTTCGTTCGTCAGTGCCCCGCCTAACCCCAACAGCAATCCGGCCGCCGGCAAAATAGCGATTGGCAGCATAAACGCTCGCCCTAACTGTGAAAACTTTTTAAACATTCTATTCTCCTCCTTAATTTACATGTATGACTTTCCAACTGAGTGAATTGATAAAAAAGTGACTAACTTTCTTCCTTCAACGCTTGAATAAAGCGTTCCGCAATCTCTTTAGGTCGTGTAATTGCTCCACCGACAACAACTCCTACAGCTCCTAGATCCTGTATTTTTCTGGCCTCTGCCGGTGTATGAATTTGTCCTTCGGCAATAACCGATACGCCTTCATCCACCAAAGCCTTTACCAACTCAGCATTCGATGTTGCATCTGCTTTGGTGTAGCCCCTCAAAGTCGTCCCTACAAAGTCCATTCCGGCTTGCCAAGCATTGATTCCCTCGTCAAAAGTCGCGATATCAGCCATAAATAATTGCTCTGGGTATTTTTCTTTGATTTGTTTGATAAATTGATTGACTGACTGATTATCCGGACGTTGACGCAAAGTACAATCTAGCGCAATAACCTCGACGCCGGTTTCCATCAATGCATCGACTTCTTTCATTGTTGCCGTGATAAACACATCCGACTCAGGATACGTCTGCTTGATGATTCCTATGATAGGTAAATCAACCTTTTCTTTAATTTGCAGAATGTCTCTCACTGTATTGGCACGAATGCCAACCGCACCCGCTTCTTTTGCTGCTAGCGCCATTAAAGGCATGATCCCTCCTTCCATTGTATATAACGGTTCGCCTGGCAACGCTTGGCAAGAAACAATTAAGCCGCCTGAAACAGCGCACAAAAACTCTTTTTTATTCACGCTCCATTTTCACTCCATTCATAAATATTTTTGGATTATTACTCCAAAAATATAGCATGCGCTTTCACAAATGTAAATAGAAAATGAAAAAAAAGTTTTTTTGACGTATAATTTGAATTGACAATGCATTGACTAAAGGAGAAAGAATGGCTATTACTTATACGATCCAAGAAAACTACTCAACTCTGACAAAATCAGAAAAAAAAATCGCTGACTACATTTTGTCCAGCGGTGAAAAAATCGTGCACAGTACCATGAGCGACATTAGAGAAGCGACGAAGGTCGGCGACGGAACCATTATTCGCTTTTGCCAAAAAATTGGTTTCTCAGGTTTTTCTGATTTGAAAATCGCGATCGCCAAAGAGGATTTCAGCAAACAGCAGGAAGACTCGCAGGAATCCGACCTTTTTGATAAACGGACGAAAACGATCAACAATGCGTTAAAAACGACGAATCAGCGTCTGGATAGCGAAAAACTTCAACAGGCGGTCCAATTGATCACAAATGCTAATCAAATCTACATCTTTGGTGTAGGCTCCAGCGGCAATACCGGCAATGATCTCGAAGCTATGCTGCTGCGTGTTGGTGTTCAATCTCGTGCAGTGATCGATCCACATTTTCAAGCACAGATTGCCTCTTTGTTAACAGAAAAAGATTTGGTTATCGGATTTTCATTATCAGGCAGAACCAAAGATACCTATGATTCAATGGATATCGCAAAGAAAAATAAGGCCAAGGTAATTGCTATTACAAATTATCAGCTATCACCAATCGCGCAACTAGCCGATATTGTGCTGCAAACCGCCATTGAAGAGTTCCTAGACGGTGCTTCCTTGGCAGGAAAAATCTCTCAATTGTACCTGTGCGACTTGCTTGTTCAGCGATACGAAATTGAAAATAATGTAAATTCTATTGAATTAAGAGAAACTGTTTTACGCTCTATTTTGGATAAAAGTTTGGATTAGCAAAAGAACCGCTCACCCCAGAAATGTATTTCGAGGGTGAGCGGTTCTTTTTTCGATTGATTTAACCGTTCTAACTAAAAAAAACTGTCTATTCTAATCGATAGACAGTTTCAAAATATTATTGTGCAGGCTGTTGAGCCGCATCTGAGGTTTGTGTACCTTGTTGGTTCGGATCAGCCGCTGGCTGCGGATGCGTCGCAAAGTATTGCGCTTCGCGGTTTTCTGCATTTTGCTGCAGGTTGTAATAATAGAAGCTGATATCATTATTTAAGTAAGATCCAGCTGGATAAAGTTTGCGCGTACTTTCCGGCATTTCGTATTTTGCTTTATCCACGGTTGAAGAAACAACTAAACCTCTTGTTCCATCGACGGTCGCATCAGCAAGATTCATTTCTTTCGAGTAATCTCCGCTGTCATTTCGTACATAAGAACCTAAGTTTTCTGCTGCGGTCGCAGGCGTCCCATCCGTTTTCCAGTTGATTGGGTTGATGGCTAATGCACCTTCATCCCATGTTGGCAATTCTCCAGTAAAATCAGGAGAGACCGTATTATATGAAACAACTACACCAGTATCATCTGGGCCCGTTGCAAATTTCACTTGCGGATTGTCGTTCATTTCTTGCTGTGTCACTGATTGTCCAAGTACATACGCCGCGATCATGCGGTCGCTGACACCAGGATTATTTTTGAAATAATCATACATAATAGCTTTGATCATGCGCGCCCCTTGGGAATGCCCCACTAAGATAAAGGGACGATTATTATTTTCATGCTTAATGTAATAGTCGAAAGCCGCGTAAACATCAGCCTTTGGAATACCATCCACATATTCATTCTGTTCTGCTTTTGATTTTGAGTACAGCCAATTTGCATCTAATTGACGATAATATGGAGCGAAAATATTTCCGCTAGTATCGAAGGCCGATCCCTGAGTCGCTAGGAATACTTGCGCCCCTGCACGCATCGTCGCATTATCGATTTTCGCTACAGGTGATGAATTTTTATCCTTTTGTGCATAGGCTGTTGGATAAAGCATGAAGACATCCGCTTGGCTAGTGATTTCTGTTGGTTTCGCCAACCAATTGCCGGAATCGCTGTAATCGCTGGCTTTGATCGTCTCGCCAGATTTTTCAGGCTCTTTTGCTTTCTTGATCGTAGTTTTACGTGTTTCTTGTTTCGGTGTATCCTCTTTGCTGAAAAAGGTTGTATAGGCGTAATACCCGCCAGTACCTAACACAGCTATAATGACTAATCCAATTAGGAATTTTTTCATCGTATCCTCCAAGTAAAAAATTTATGTCCCTTTCTATTATAGGGGAGTTGAGTTTTAATTGACAAATTTCGTTGGGATTTAATGAAAAAACAAAAAGAGCCGAAGCCCTTTTTATCCTTGTTTATTTGCTTCCAACGCATTAGACAAACGGGCGAATTCTTCTAACGAAAGGGTTTCACCACGACGTTTTGGATCAATCTCAGCCTGCTGCAAACTGGTTTCTAGCCAAGCTCTCTTGGCCTCATCTTTGCCATAACTATTTAATAGATTGTTCCACAATGTTTTACGTCGTAAAATGAAGGCGGATTTAGTCAATTTGAAAAATTCCTTCTCATTCGTTACTTCGACCGCTGGCGTTTCTCGGCGAACGAGACGTAAAATCGCAGAATCTACATTCGGCTGCGGAATAAATACCGTCTTCGGCACGATAAAAGCAGTCGTTGCTTCCATGTAATATTGTACGGCGATCGATAATGATCCATAAGCCTTTGTTCCCGGCTTAGCTGAAATCCGATCTGCTACTTCCCGCTGCATCATGACCACCAGCTCATCAACAGCAAGGTCAGATTCTAAAATATGCATCATAATCGGTGTCGTGATGTAATATGGCAAATTCGCTACAACTTTGATCGGACCAGCTTGATCAAAATATGCTGTTTCCTTCGTTAAATCAACTTTCAAAATGTCGTTATGCACGACTTTGATATTATCATAAGGGCTCAATGTATCAGCTAGAACTGGAATCAATCGATCATCGATCTCAAAAGCCAATACTTGATGGGCCGCGCGCGCCAGATGTTCCGTCAATGCGCCAATCCCTGGACCGACTTCAATCACGTTAGTGTGCTCATCAATCTCAGCAGTAGCGACGATTTTATTCAAAATATTTGGTTCAGTTAAAAAGTTCTGACCAAGACTCTTCTTGAAAGAGAATCCATGTTTTTGCAGGATTTCTCGGGTTCTCGAAGGTGTTGCTATATCTTTGTTCACAAAGTTTCCTCTACTTTCCTCATTGCCTCATGCAGTTGTGCTTCGGTGATTCGAAACATCGTTAAACGTTTCTCCAATTGTTTGGCATTCGTATAACCAATCTTCAGTTCATCACCCAGCCGTTCACGGCGTTCACGGGCTTGAGCTCCCGCTATTAAACCATAATCCAACAGCGTTTGTCTAGCTATTTTTGGATCATCATTCTCCGCTGGCGTCACAACTTTATGCAAGGCGTCAATAATCGCTTCATCACTGGCATGCTCTACCCCAAGACTAGCGCCGCGTTTTTGCGGTGCCGCCATTCTTCTCGATAAAAAAGCATGTTGTGCATCCGGAATTGCCTCCATGATCGTCTTACGAATCTTTTCACCAGAAAAATCAGGATCGGTAAAGACGATCACACCACGTGTTTCTTGTGCATGTTCAATTTGTTCTAGGATCGCTTCATTGATAGCTGATCCCCGTGTTTCGATCGTGTCTACGTCAAAAACTTCCTTCAACCGTTTGGTATCATCTTTGCCTTCAACGACGATGATCTCTTCGATTTTTTCTTTAGTCATGGGCATTAATCCTAAACAAACGATGGGCGTTTTCTGTTGTTTGCTGTGCCACTTCTTCCATTGGCAAATTCCGTAATTCTGCAATTTTTTCAACGACATAGCGAGTATAGCCCGGTTCGTTGCGTTTGCCGCGATACGGCATCGGCGCTAAATACGGTGCATCCGTTTCGACTAATAATTTATCTATTGGCACGATGGTCGCAGCCTCTTGCACATCCAATGCCTTCTTGAAAGTCACGACGCCTGAGAACGAGACATGCATCCCTAAATCTAAGAAACGTTTTGCCCATTCGCCGCTGCCGCTGAAACTGTGCATGATACCGCCAATATCGCGAATATCTTCCTCTTTCAGAATCTTGTAGGTATCTTCCATCGCGTCACGTGTATGAATGCTAATTGGCAAGTTCATCTCTTTAGCGATTGCGATTTGCCGACGGAACACTTTATCCTGAACCTCTTTCGGATCTTCCATCCAATAATAGTCCAATCCGATCTCGCCTAACGCTACCACTTTCGGCAAGGTCAATTTTTTGATCAAATCCGCTTCAATTTCTTTTGTGTAGCTTCCCGCCTCTGTGGGGTGCCAGCCGATGATGGAATAAATTCCTTCATACTGTTGGTTTAATTCCAAACTCTTTTCAATCGTTGGCGTATCGAACCCGACGACCGCCATCTCTGTCACGCCCAGTTCTCGTGCTCGTTCGACCGTTTCTGGAATTTCGTTTTCAAATTGCTCTGCATTCAAATGCGTATGAGAATCAAATATCATTTGTAGTCCTCCTAAATCAAAATCATTTTAACTATCTATCTTGGAAAATCCGCTCAATTTCCGAGTTCAGCTAGAATCAATTTATTTTAACACACTGCCTGCAAACAAACGAAAATCTAATACAACAAAAAGAACATTAAAGCTAAGATCGCCTAAATGTCCTTTTCCCTTCTACGATTTCAATAAAAGCTCGATTTTATCCAAGACACTCTCTTGGTTGTTCGATCCGATGATTTCATTGGAAGCCTGTTTTACTTTTTCCTGCGCATTGTCTACAGCAAAACTTTCCCCAGCATATTTCAGCATCTCGATATCATTACCGCTATCGCCGAAGGCTGCTATTTCAGCCGGATTGATTCCCCATTTGTCGCTTAATTTTGCTAAACCAAATGCTTTATGAACTCCCGGAATGATTAAATCAATATCCCCATGCCCACTGGAAACGGGAATCATTTCTCCAGCTAAAATATCTGTTAAAGCGGCCAATTTGGCTTCGATCCCGGTATTTGGAAATGTCAGAGCAAATTTGAATATCTCGTCCTCTTCCGCCGCAATCTCTTCCAGCCTATCGAGTTTTTTATTGCTCGGATAATAGAACTGCACATTGTTGAATACCTCTTCAGGCATCTCTTGTGAAACATAAGCACTCTTTTTGCCACACACCACAGTGACTGTCGGTTCAAGCGCCTCGAGCCCTGTCAAAACCTTCATCACTTTTTCTATCGGCAGTTGCGCGTTATAGTAATCATTGCCTTCAACGATAATGTTTGCTCCATTTTCAGAAACGAAGGACATTTCTTTGTGCAGCTCGGGAAAAAAGCTTTTTAATTGATCATATTGATTTCCGCTGGCAACAACAAATTTGATGTCCTTTTCTTTTATTTGATGGAAGATTTTTTCGAATCTTTCCCGATTATATTCTTTCTGATCATCTAAAAATGTTCCATCCATATCTACCGCAATCATTTTGATAGTCATTTGCCTCATCTCCTTCTTCTTATTCGTCCCCACAAGAGTACCATAAACTATGGGACGCATTTCAGGTCAAGCGAATTTTGATGAAAACTAGGTCTAAATCCCTATGAAAATCCGCCGAAAGTCGGATGCTCCAGCTAAATTTTCTCTCTATACTAATTGTTGAGGAATGATATACGACAGAAAAGTATATCCATTATTTAGAAAGAGGTGAATTTTATGCCTAATTTTCAACAAGATTTTCCGAATGCTGCCCGCTATTTAAAACAACGCTATCCAGACAAAGAGCCCTTAAGCAGTTTTTGGCATTGGGCAACATTAGTCCTATTCGCTATTTTATGTATCGCAACGATTAAACAACAGTTATTGTTGATTGGGATTTTGATCCTTGTCGCTGCTTTGATCAAAGGACCGGGGATCTTACTTTTCGGTGCGATTTATTCATTGTTGGTCAGTTTCTTTCCGCCAATTGGGATCGTTCTTTCAGCACTTTTCTTCTTATTTAATATTCGTTTATTAACGAAAAGCTGGCGTGTGAATATCGTCACCTCACTATTTTACTTGTATCCGTTAGGGTTGAGCTTGCTACGTTACTTCACTCATTGGGATGCGGCATGGCAGATCGGTCTTGAATTATTGCCAGGACTATTGCTATTGCATTTTGTTTTGATGCAGGTGTACTACTTCCATCCAAGCGCCCGGCAAGTGGCTTGGACCGTGTTAGCAACACCGTTTGAATTAATCTCACTCGTATTACCTAAGCGCTTCAAGAAACCGTTTCGGACTACGGCACAACCAACTAGAATCAAGCGCTAATAAAAAGGTCGTTAAAAGAAGGTGTTTCCTTCTTTAACGACCTTTTTTTGAATCTAAGAAACATGTTAAAATAAAAGCATACACCTACCGTAATTTGAGCCATTCTATTAAAGGGGGGACTGACATGATCGCAAAATATGAGCTTCCAACCAACGAAGAGCGGTTGGCTAAGGAATTTGAGAAATTAGGTCGGCAATTCTTTGATAAGTTCGATGCAAAGAATTTCACACAAGCCTATAAAATTTTAGATCAGCTAACACATGATCCCCACCGTTATCCTCAAGAAACGAAGATCTATGTCAAAACTTCAAGGCTTATTTAAACTACAAAAAGGACAGCAAGAAAATCATTCGATTTCCTTGCTGTCCTTTTTTCTAAGAATCCTGTGATCATCTACGATCCGCTCTCTATGGGGCCGAACCGGTCCCTTTCAACCTGCTAGCTTACTGATGAGCTGCTGCAGCTGATAAACATCCTGATTCGTTAAGAATGGATCGATCACAACAGTCGGATACTCCTCCGGTACTTCTTCCACACTGCTGGACGTAATCAGCGCATCATATTTTTCCAATTCTGAACGATTGATATTCACATTACTCAGTTTCTTCTCTACATAATGAACTTCAAAATTCCCGTAGATTTGATTTTCGATTTGATTGCCTAGGAAAAATTCTTCTGTTGGCGACAGCTCGGACAACAGCAGCAACTTCAACGGCCGGTCGCAACTAGCCAAAAGCGTTAAGCTTTGAGGAACCATTGTGATCAAGATATAGACATAATTCCAAACAAAGTCCTGATCTTGATAAAATTGATAACGTCTAACAAAGTGATCAACAATCTTTTTCACTTTTTTAACTGCTTGATCGTGGGTCTCCGACAATTTTTCTAAAAAGATTTTACGTTGACGGAACAAAATATCGATCAACTGTCCATCCGGCTCATAAATCCGATGCTCATTCATCAATACAACTGCCAATTCCTGTTTCTTGTCATTCCCCAACGAAAAATTCAAGAGACTATCAAAATCCTCCACCAATTCTAAATGGCGATAATAATAATCCGCGTACTCACCTTCTTTTCGTAAGGCACTATGCAGCTGGCTCTTGCTGGCTATCACTATATCGGCATAGGACAACCAGAGGCAATCTTTGATCTTATCCGAAGACAGCTTCACGCGAAAAACTTCCAACGCCATTCGTTTGAACGCATCCAGAATTTGTCTTTCCGGCAACATCAAATCACTGCTTAACTCGGATTTTGGATAGTAATGGCCATTTTTGATCCGCCACAGACTAATGTACATGTTATACCCTAATCGTTTACGGGAAATGTAGTTGTCCTCAAGTTTATTCACTTGGATGAATTGATTCACCAAATCTGTGATGGCCTTGATCTGGAATTCTTTCAAATCACGATATAATGAATCCAAACGATCCGACTTCTCTATGAAATAACGATAATACATATGGCGAATCACACTTTCGTTTCCTTCCAATCGCAATGGACGGTACTGTAATGTGATCCCGGTTTTCAGCAAAATACTCTCAATTTTTTTAAGGTTTCGCTGCGTTTTTGAAGGACTCAAAAAGAGTTTTTTCGACAAATCAATAATGTTTTCGCATTCTTCATAAAGCAGCTCTTCGATAATTTGAAATTCCGGAGATTGCTGAATCGTATCCGCGTATAAACGATTGATACTGACATGCGATTTGATTTGTAATTGATAAAGTCCTTTGTATTTCATGATGCGAAAAGCATCCTGCTGACTATTAATCAGCTTAACATCTTTAAGTAAAACAGATAGCGAGCATTCTAACTCCTCTAGTAATTGGTCACTCGATAGACCGGTTCGACAGGCATAAAGTAATTCAACTAGACGCAAATGTCGAAGATTGCTCACCCCTAAAATATCTCTAAAATTCATATCTTCACCCTCTTCACTAACTCCTAAGCTTAACCCACCAACAATTGACTCTAAGGAACTAGAAGTCATCTTTGTACGAACCAAAACCCCTTTTGTCTCGTACTGAATCGTCTCTCACTAAATCCTTTTGGGGCAATTAAAATAGTGTCTATCCCTCCCTTTTTATTCTGATAAAAGAAAAAGCCGAGCAACAAATCAAATTCTTGCTGATTATCGCTTCGGTTTATCCGTTGACTTACTATATAATCATGGTAACTGATATAAGACTTCTCTGCTTTTGTCTCCCAAAAATTCACAATCGTTATTTTACCCCAACATAATCCTTAAAAATAAATTCCATAACGATCTCCTTCAGTTATTTAATTCACTTTTTAAAATAAAAATAAATTTTTTTAGAAACTAATAGTTAAATATTTTTTGTTTCGTTTGAATTATTGGAATTTTTGAACTTAAATGAATAAAAATAAAGACTTTTTCTTTTAGAACCTTGGACGAAAATCTGTTTTATCCATCTCTATATAACTTTATCTATCACAAAAAGAGCCATTCCTTCGAAAAAGAATGGCTCTCCACTATATTATGCGGCTATTTAGCAGTACGAATATTGACAAATTTGACATCTATATATTCTTCAACCCCGTATGTGCCGTTTTCACGTCCAAAACCAGAATGTTTTACACCACCAAAAGGTGTAGCCGAGTTTGAAATGTCTGTATCGTTGACACCGACCATTCCATATTGTAATTTGTTACTCACATTTTCAACTGTGTGGATATTGGTTGAAAAGAAATAAGAGGCTAATCCAAATTCTGTATCATTTGCGTCTTCGATGACTTTTTCCTCATCCTCAAAAGTAATCAATGGAATTACTGGTCCAAAGGTTTCTTGATAGAAAATATCCATGTCCTTCGTTACCTCATCCAATACAGTCGGTTCAAAGAAGTTCCCGTCAGCATAATCGCCATCTTCCAACTTATGACCGCCAGACAAGATTTTCGCACCCTTATCAGTCGCGTCTTTCAATTGTTCGACGACCTTTTCGACCCCATCTTGATTGATCAAAGGCCCCGTCGTCGGGTCATCTAAACCATTTCCGACAGTCACATCTTTGATTGCTTCCACGATTCGATCGGTGACTTTTTCTTTGATTTCTTTATGGATGAAAATTCGGTTGGGTGACGTACATACCTGTCCATTATTAATAAATTTTGTTTGAATCAATGTCTCCACTGCCCGTTCGATATCAGCATCTGGGAAAATAATGTACGGCGCATGTCCCCCTAACTCCATTGAGACCTTTTTCAGGCTCGGTGCTGCTTGTTCATTTAGCGTTTGGCCGACTTCGGTCGAACCAGTAAACGTGATTTTTTGTACGTCATCTGACTCTGAAAGTATCGTTCCAATCGTTGAAGAATCCCCTAAAACGATATTCACAACACCATTCGGGAAGCCTGCTTTATCAAACAGTTCCATTAAGGCTAGTGATGATAGCGGTGTTTCCTTCGATGGTTTTAAAATTACCGTACAGCCAGCCGCGATTGCTGGTGAAATTTTACGAATAATCATATTTGATGGGAAATTCCATGGAGTGATCGCTCCCACGACCCCTACCGCCTGTTTACGAACGTGCCACTGATTCGTTGCTGGTGAAGGGATGATTTCGCCTAGTAACCGTTGTCCTTCCGCCGCATTCCAGCGTAAATTTTCAACATTCGTTTGAATCTCGCCTTTGGCTTGAGTCAACGGTTTGCCTTGCTCCATCGTCATGATCGTCGCTAAACGATCCGCGTCTTCTTCCACGAGATCCGCCATTTTGTTCATTAATTCAGCCCGTTCGGCCGCTGATTTTTGCGACCATTCAGGAAAAGCCTCATTCGCCGCTTTAATCGCTGAATTGATTTCTTTTTCGCCCCCGACATGGACCTTCGCTAATGTTTCTCCTGTTGCAGGATTTGTCACTGGTTTTGTTCCTTCTGAGCCTTCCACCCATTCGCCATTTATATAGAGACGTGTTTCGACTGCTGGTAAATCTTGATGTTTTGCCATGTGTCTAATTCCTCCTATTTTTCATGTCTAGTAGTGGTCGAATTCTTTCAACAGCATTTTTAATTAGCCGTTTACTACATAAATAACCGTAACACGGATAAAAATAAAGCTCAAAAAATCGGCTTAACCCTTAAAAAATAAAAAAAGAGACAAAAAAACAGGATAAGCAATCTGCCTATCCTGCACCCGTTCACCCTATTCACTTTCTATTTTTTCCTTAGCTCTTCTTTCTATAATATAACCAATAGACCCCACTTAGTAATCCAGCCGTTATGGCCAGCCCAAACGCTATCTTAAAGAATAGCTTCGTGCTGGTGCCCCCAGTTCTTGGAAGCACGCCTGGTAAAGCTTTTTTGTTTTTGATCGTTAAGCTGACAGAATTTACAGTATTGCCATCCGAAAGTACATACGTGGCCGATATAACATTCGGGTGTTCAGCAAATGTTACGGTACCATCTAGATTAATCGTAAATTGGAATGCTGGTTCCATTAATCGATGACCCTCTGGCGCTTCTGTCTCTCTCACTTGATAAGTTCCATGCTTTAAACCTGCAAAAGAAAAAAATGGGATATCTTCTTTTATTTTTTTCTTATAATTATTCGGACCAGTTACCTCGAATTCAGCACCGCCCACTGGTATTCCATCATGCCCAAGTTTCGCGATGTATAAATTGTAATCCTTCAACTTATTTATCTTATTAACCGGTGTCGAACTATTATCCATCGTAGTTTCTACAATATACTGTGTATTACCTCCTTGGGTCACCTTCTTTTCGACGGCTTTCAGGTTAATATTTTCCATCTTCTTAAAACCTTTCGGTACATAAGTTTCCTCAATGATAAACTCACCAACTGGGATATCTCTGATCGTCACTTTTCCATCTTTATTCGGCGTAAGATCCTTAACTAATTCTTTTCCATCCGTTCGCTTTACCGTAAACTTCGGTAGATCACTACCTTTAAATGGTGTCTTGCCATCTTCTAGGAATTTGTTGAAGATCGCTTCACCTTTTAACAAACGGTTGACGATTTTGGCAGTTCCATCACCTTTAATACGTAAAGAGTTATATGAGAACTCTCCTTGTATATCCTCTGGTGCAGCATAGCCTGATGTTTTCCCTAATTCCACAATTCTATGGACCGTATCTTCTTTGTCTGTTTTAAAAGATCCTTTCCAATTACCATTTTTCTCCGAAAGAGTGACCGTTTCAACATCTTTCCATTGATTGTTACTTTTTTCTTGAATCTTAAAATCTACACTATTACTGCGTTTTCCCCAATAATTTTCTGTTTCTTTGTGTTTGTCCTCCCAGACCTTCTCGATTGGAATCGTGATGTCTTTCTTCAAATCATTCTTGATTACGTAACCCGCACCTTTATTGTCAACGAACGTAATAGTAACTCCATTCCCCGCAGCGTTCTCGACTACCTTGATTGGAACATCAGCCATTGCTAGTTGTGCTACTCAACGGATAACTGAGTGGTTTGCCAAAGTCTTTTTC
Source organism: Enterococcus malodoratus (assembly GCF_027659535.1). Taxonomy (NCBI): domain Bacteria; kingdom Bacillati; phylum Bacillota; class Bacilli; order Lactobacillales; family Enterococcaceae; genus Enterococcus; species Enterococcus malodoratus. The sequence continues at coordinate 76,005 of NZ_JAQDPG010000010.1, forward strand.
AAACTGACCATCACTAAAGAAATAGGCTCCAACACGAATATTCTCATCAACTTTTGCTTTTTTAAATTCTTGTATTATCTTCGCCAACGCACCATTCGCTCTATCGCGCCGGTTTTTTCCATTGATTACTGCGTGCCCCATTGTTCCTGTATTATCTACCAAAAAAACAACATCTACACCTGGTTTGTAGGTAGTATTTCCGCGAACATTGAGACGGATATTGAATTCATCTTCCTTGTCTGTTGCGTAAGCTAATTTTCGCAAGGATAGATTGGGATTTGTGCGATCAGCTCCATAATTGATATAGGATTTTGTTCGATTGTCTTGAGACACATTCCACTCCGTTACACCGTCCCACACATTTGCTGAATCCGCAGAATTCCCTCCTTGGTGATTTCGAATCGTCTCAGCTTGTCCTGTTGGCGACCACGCATTTGCTGGATATTTGCCATCCGTAGGCGAATCCGTATATACGGGGACTTTATTTACATATTGATTTTGATATGCGGTAATGCTTCCACTTCTGAGCGTAGACTTCATTGAAAGTTGTGGTCCAATAACACTATTCTTTTCCTTACTTTCGGTACTAGAGACGCTGCTTTCCTCTTTTTCGCTAGTACTCTCCTTTATTTCCTTCTTCTGTTCTTTTTTGATTTCTAATTTAAAAGGCTTCTCTCTCTCTAAAATATTTTCTTTGATTTCGGAATCCTCAGCTAATCCTTTTTCATCCATTTGAAGATAAAGATACAGTGTCTCCACTGACTTTGGTAAATCCAAAACAATTTGCCCATCCGCCATTTCTGTATAATTCTTTTCTACTAACCACTCTTCATTTTCTTCCATATTCTCAACATTGGGATAATTAATCTTAATCTTTTTTTCATCGAGTACTTTGAATTTCAGACGTTGTTGACTATCTTCTTCACTTCGTCTTTTAAAAGCAATCTTCCATTGAGTCAAATTATCTTTCGTATTATAGTCATACTCAAGTTTTAAATTGCTTTCATCAATCAATTCTATCTTTGTAGTTCCCGCATGGGCTAGTTGTATATCCACAAAACTTTTTACTACAAAAGAAAAAATGATCAATAGTACAATCACTAATTTAATTCTTCTCATTTCATGTTCTCTCCTTTCCACAATTATTTATTGCTATTACTATCACAATAGTACCCGATTCTACTTTTCAGCGTTGTCCCGCTTCAAAGTGAAAATGACGTTATCCTTTTACTGCAAAAACCTTTTATTATAAGAAAAATGAAAAAAATAGGGTTATTTGAATAATTAATTTAATTCAATATTAAGTTAATTGAAGTTCATTTTATATAATAAATATTTAGCGTTTGGATTCAAAAAAGACACTAAAAATCACGTTTTTTAGCGTCTTTCATCAAACATCAAAAAAATTCTCTTTATTCCTAAATAGCGAAATTGAGAAATTACAAAATTTGAAGATTTACTCTATAACTAAACATCAAATACAACTGATTATTAAGATCAATTAGTGTGATTTATTCTCAACTTTTTTATATTATTTTCGTTTATGACCGTTCGCGGTTGACTCCGAGTGACTTTTTGATAAAATCAGTTTGCCTAGCGGAAAATAGGCATGGATCAATGTTTAAAGGTAGCCGTTGGACGGCTACCTTTTGTCATGTATTATGATCAGCAGTTCGAAAATTTCGTTCTATGGTAATATTTTTTACTAGTCTATTAACCAGCTCCCATTCCTAAAAAAACAGGTTTCAATCCCAACTGAGATTGAAACCTGTTTTAGATACATCTGTAATTAGTAAATGTTTATCAGCTTTTTACTAATTCCTTTGTACAATTAAACTTCAAACTGTACGCGACGGTAGCGAATAATCGCATAGCCCATCAAGCCAAGACCGATTACGATAAAGGCAATGATTCCCATACCACCAGTTGATGGTAATGTTCCGCCTTTAGTTGTATTTTCGATTTCTTGTGGTGTCGCACCTTCATAGGTACCTTCAGCAACTGTAAATGCCACGTCATTCGGTAATTTTTGGAAGCCGCCTGGTGCTTTTGTTTCACGTAAGAAGTAATCGCCATACTGTAGACCTGTTACTTCAAATGTACCATCTGCTTCAGATGTATATTTCGTAGCTGTTGCGAAATCTTCATTCGGTCCAACTGCTGTCCAAGTCATTGTATCTGCTCCAGCTGTTAGATAGTAATCTGTTCCACCAACACGTCTGATCACTACGAATTCCGCGCCGCCCAATGGATCTTTAGATCCAGCTTCGACTTTGAGGAATTTCTTACCACCAGTTTTGATCGGATCAATCGGTGGGTTCACTTTTATTTCTTCATCTCCGTCATGATCCATCGTTACTGTAAATTCGTTGTTGATGTCACGATCGACTGGTGTATTTTCAGTGAATGACACCGTGTAGAAGAATTCGATTGTTTGACCAGCGTATTGACTCAAGTAGTTTGCTGTTGCAACACCCGCCGCACCAGTCAAATTCATTGAAAGGTTAAACCCAGCGTAGTTTGCCCATGGTGCAGTCGTATTTAGTGGTGTATAAGTTGCGTTAGCCAAGAATGTCGCTTGAGGAATATCCGTACCATTGATAGCGATACGATCAAGTCCTTCAAATTTCACACCTTCTGTATCTACTTCATCGTGGAAGTCTAATTGGCTGTAACGCGGAACACCGTTTTCAATATCCCCGATTTGGTTAGGAATCATGAAGCTTGCACGGTAGTGAATTTGTTGACCAATTTCAAAGTTGTAACCGCCAGAAGGTTGTGGCAATGGATTACCATCTTCGTCCACTAATTCCTTTTCAGGATCTTCGCCTTCTACTTTGTTCTTTGGATACAATTGAATATCCGTGATTTCGTCATTACCATCTTTAAGTGGTAACATCAAGATCAAATTGTACGATCCAAGTTCTACACCTGGTGAAGCATGTTCTTCAAAATAGTACACTTTGTAAGAGCCGTCAGCATTAACAGCACACCAGCGATTACCAATATTCCTGCAGCTAAAAAGAAGCCTCGAATTCCGAATGCGCCTGTTCGCGGTAAAACTCCTTCCTTTACTTTCTTGTTCGTTACTTTTAAATCAATGGTATTCCTTCCACCATTAATTCCTCCTGAACCACTAGCATTCGGATGGTCAGAGATTGCGACGCTTCCATCTACCTTAATCTCAAAAATGATTGGTTCACGAATCCGCTCATAGCCGTTAGGATTATCTGTCTCTGTCAATGTATAGATCCCAGGACGTAAGTTAGCGAAATTAAAGATTGGCCCATTGAATTTTGTTTCTTCGTAGTTGGGACCTGTCAATTTGAACGTTGCGCCTTCAAGCTGTCCGTCATCCATATCAACCTTCTCGACACTCAGTGAAAAGTCCTTCAATTGATTGCTCACATGATAGTCGCCCGAATTATTATTTACCTCAAATAGAAGCGATGTTGGTGGATTATTCTCTGTAACATTAACTGTAAAATTCGTCATTTTTTGGAAACCTTGCGGAACATAGGTCTCTTCCACGATGTAATTTCCTATTGGAAGACCATTGACTGTGACTTTTCCAGAATTATCTGGGGTTAGATTTTCCACTAAGATCTTTCCATCCTCGCGTTTCACTTGGAACTTCGGCAAATCACTGTCAAACTTCGTTGCCCCATCACCCATAAATTTCCAAAATGAATAATCGCCTCGCAGAAGTTCATTGGTGATTTTCACTCCTCCGGCAGCCAGTGTTTCCGAGGTAAAACTGGATTGATTTACACTCGCTTGTTTATATCCGTTGATTCGATCCGATTCAATCACCCGATACGTATGTTCTGTCCCCCCTCCAACAGGAGAGAAATTTCCTTTCCATTCATGATCCTTGTCCAAATCGATGGATTCGAGATCTACCCAATCTGATTCGTCTTGTTTTTGCAAGGTCGCCGTAATCTTTTCTGGTCTCATTTCCCAATAATTTTCCGTTCCTTGATGCTTATCAGACCAAACTTTTTCCACAGGAATGACAAAATCATCTTTTTTGAATTTTACAGAAGGAATCCCAAATTCAAGCTTGTCAGTCGTTCGTTCTGGTGTAGGTTCCAAAAAAGTGTCCCCATTTGCCTGATACCATTTTCCAGATTCAAAGGAAGAATCGGTCGTTTTTAACCGGACGGTGTATTCCAGTTGTATTTCTTGATTTTTCGATAGATTGATATTATTCACTTTGATCAAACGACGATTATTTTCTACGGAAATCTCTGGTTCATCAAGTCGTTCAATTTGCGGGTTTCCATTATTGACCTGACTCCAGGTAGGTTCACCCACCAACTCAACCATTTCCCCCAATGGATCGGTGATCACGCCTTTATCAACGGTTCGAATGATCGTGTTATACCAATTTTTAAAATACTCAGTTAAATCATCCCCATTAGACACATCATAAAAATGAAAATCAGAAGCGACATCTTCGTTGGGCCCATTGGTCGCATTCGCTTTTTTCGTTGACATTTTATACAATCCGCGAATTTGTTTATCACGGCTGCCAGAGGGTTCTTCAGGATGAACCATTAGTTTTAAAGCAATCGTATGAATTTCAATCCCAGCATTCTTTAAATCCATCGCTGTTGAATTGGTTGTTGTCATGTGGCTGGTGATTACATTTTTATAGGGTGGATTAATTGCCGTTGTCATTTTTTCCGTATTTGAGTTTAACGACTTTCCTCCATTATAGTTCTCTTTAGTTCCCTTAACGAAATTTGTGAAATAGCGTTGATCGGGGTACATATCCAAATTTGGGGTCCCCGAATCATTTGTTTCCCAGCTGCGGTTCGGCGCACCATCAGTTAGAACGAACAATAATTTATGACGATCTGGACTGGGGGACGCATCAAAAATATCTCGTGCTTCTTGTAGTCCTCGCTGCGTAAAAGTTACCCCGCCAGGAGTTGCTTTAGTGTATTCACTCACCATCTTATCCCAATCCGCCGTATTTTTAGATAGTTTAAAGGGGCGAGTCTGTTTGGGATCTGAACCGCCGCCCCATGATTGGTACCTGGAATAGTCAGAAAAAATCTCCGCACCTATCCGAATATTTTCTGCTGCTGGTTCATTGGTTTTTTTCAGCTCGTCTACGATCTTTTGGAGAGCCAAATTCGCATTTGTTTTTCTAAAGGCCTCGCCAGGCGCTAAATCTCTAGTAGATTCCATTGATTGTGAGTTATCCAATAGAAAAACGATATCTACTCCCGGTTTATAAGTCGTATTCCCTTTAACATTCAGCTTAATTTTAAACTTCTCAGGATCGGATGTCTCTTGTGCATATTTTCTTATTTGAATATTTGAATTTGAGTCGCCATCTCCATAATTGATATAGGATTTAGAGTAGTTATCACTTGCAACATTCCAACTGGTTTCACCATCCCAGCCGGCTTTTCCTGCAACGCCCCCTTGATGATTGATAACATTTGTTTGCCCATCTGGCTGCCACGAATACTTCGGATGCCTTCCTCCATCAGGTTTATATTCGGTCACTTTATTTTCATATAGTGCTGCATACATTTGGTTTGCCGCAGCTGTCACTATAGAATTATTTTTTTGTTTTTCCTTTTTTGGACCTACAAATTTTTCTGAACTAACCGTTGTCTTTCCTACTTCTTCTTTGATATCTACTTTTTCTGAAGAGGTTGTTGTCTCTTTATCCGCTGCTTGGTGTGCCTCAAGAACAAATGGTTCTTTTCTATCCAAAATGTTTTCTTCGATTTTCGGTTCATGTTCGTTATCTTCTTTTATTGCTTTCTGCTGATCTATTTGTACGTATAAATTTAATTTCTTGATTGACTTGGACAGATCAAATTTCAGCTGGCCTTCTTTCTTAACTGAAAACTCCTTTTCAGTTAACCACCCATCTTTTTCAATCATGTCCGTTATTTCTGGATACTCAATTGTCTGATTTCTCTCATCAGTTATTCGTATCTTCACTCTTTCGTGATAGCCTTTTTCCTGACTCTGGTGATTGAAATTCACTACCCATTGACTTGATTCTTTGAGCCTTTCACGGCTATAAGAAAGGCTCAAAAATTTCTCATCAATCAGTTGAATTGCATTCGTTTCTGCTCGAGCAATCATTACCGTAAACGTTGCTTGAATCATACTCAATAAAGTCACCATGACAAGCATCAGGATACCTATTCTTTTCATGTTATCTCCCCCTGTTTCTATAAAAAATAATCTATAAATACCCTACATACTTCCATTCATCTTATGAGACAACCATTTTTATTTTTTTGTTTACTCATAGATTATTTACTTCTTATATACAACTTAAGAGTAGCAGAATTTATTTTTTATTCATTTTTACTTTTTTCTTAAAGCCTAGTTATTAGAAATCAAGAGGGTACTCCAATAGACGCCTGTTTCCATTTATATAAAACGTTATTAAGCTCGATTATTTTACTTATTTTTAAATTAATGAATCCTCAAAATCACAATTCTGAATAAACCATTCGAGTTCTTTTGTATTTTGATCAAAAACAATTAGAAACTATTTTTAAGTTCAAAATACTTCAATTCCCCGCTGTTTTCTTCATTGATAATCAAATTCGTTGTTTGATCCACTGGTTACCGAGCAACGGCATAGTACGTTCCTTTTTTGATTGATTTTATATTGCGGTTCTTTATTAGAATAGATTGGTTCGTAAATTCTTTTATTCTACTAGTCAATGCTCTCTAAAATTTGTTCATCATTATTCTCACTCTCGAGTGCTCCAGTCTGTACGATTTCGATCGGTCCCAATAAATTCAAAAATTATTGAAATAAATAATACCCGATCAAAAATCTGCTCTTTCTCATCTTTTATTCCTTTCAATGCTCGTAATCATTTGCTGCTACAGCATACAGATTCGTCATTCCCATAAAATATGTTGTTAATTTCATTAAGGTCTGAATAAAGCTGGTATATAGGTAAAAATGGGCTTCCTCATTTTAATTATTCTGTTTGTTTGTCACTAAAGATTTCAATACTCACAATTATACTTTTTCGTTAAACCTAAGAATATTTCGCTCGAAAAACTGCAAAAAAAGAGTACGGCAGTTTGCCGCACTCTTCTTTGACACGTTATTCAACTATCGTTACTTGATCTTTCTTTTCAGCAATCTGACTGATCATATCTTGGATTAAACTAGTACTTTGCGCAGTCAAAAACGGATCGATTACAACTACCGGGTAATCCTCCGGCAATCCCTCAGAAGAACCCGTCGTAATTAAACAATCGTATTTTTTTAATTCATCCAACAGTTGCGCATTTCCCACTAATAATTGTTCGAAAAGAACGATTGAAAAATTTCCATAGACATAATCATTGATCTGCTTCGCTAGAAAACTTTCTTCCGTCGGCGTTAAATCAGACAGCAGCAGTACTTTCAATGGATGATCTTGCTTCGACAACCATTCCAAACTGTTTATTTCTGTTGTAATCAGTAAATATACGTAATTTAAGATGAAGTCATTTTCTTGGTACATCTGATATTTTTCTACAAAACGTTCAACTAATGATCGAACCTTTTGCAGACCACGACCGTATACCTTCGATACTTCCCGTAAGAAAACAGTCCGATTCCGCCACAATATCCCAATGTATTGACCTTCAGGATTATACAAATAGAAGTCATTGCATAAAACCGTCGTCAAATCGATCCTATCTTGTTTAGAAAGATTGTTTCCCGTCATTTCATCGTACTCTTTAGCTAATTCGAAGTGTCGCATGAATAGTTCCTGATACCTAGGGTTGTCCGTCATCGCCAGTTCCCGGTGAGGAATACTAAAGACGATTGAATCAGAAAATATTGACCACAAGCAATCCTGCAAAATCACTGGACGCAGATCGATCCCGACAATTTCTGTCACAACTCGTCTCAATTCCTTATAGGAAGCATCAAACGGGAGTTTAATTCCCAGCGTGCGCAGCTCCTCTTTAGGAAAAGGATGGTTATTCTTGATTCGCCATAAACTAATAAAAATGAGGTAGACTAAATATTTCTGAAAGACATATTTCTTCCAGATAGTATTCACTTCCACAAATTCTTTTACGTAGGCTTCAATTACATGATACTGCTCCGGAGTTAGATTAGGCAGCGTACTTTCAAACGCATCCTGACGCTCACTATAAAAGCGGTAATAGAACGTTCGAATCTCGCTCTCATTCCCTTCAATTCGCAAGGGCCGATAATTCAAAGTCATGCCTGCTTCAGACAACGTTTTCTCGATTTTTTTTAACGCTCGTTGTGTATTTGACGTACTTAGATACAGTTTTTTCGACAACGTCGTGATACTGTCGCATTTTTCATATAAAAGCTCTTCAATGATCTGAAACTCTGGGCTTTGATTCAAAATATATGCATAGACATTCCCCAAACTAACCTTCTGATTCATCTCCAGACGATATAGACCCTTCACTTTGATGATCTGATAGTACACGTGACGTTCATTGATCCACTCGATATCATTCAACAAAATCGGTAATGAACATTCCAACTCGCTCAATAATTCATCACTTGCTATGCCATCCGATCGATAATACAGTTTCTCTACTAATGCTAATCGTCGTGTATCACTTGTTCCTAAAATTGATCGAAAGTCCATATTGATCCTCCCTAATCTAACCCAACCACTGTCTGATCAAAATAATAATTATCCCTTAAAACACCCAACAACTTTTCAATAAAACCAATATTTGAAAACGTCTTCTTAATAAAAATAATAAAGCTAATAATAATCGAGGACAAGTAAAAACTAGAAATACAGTAAAAAAACATTCGTTCAAATAGTAGTAAAACATTTTATGAGTGCTTGACGAACAAAAATCTAACAAATTCCCCAGAAAAAAAGTACGCCTTCCTTATCAGAAAACGCACTTCCTTTATGTTGTTAAACTTAACGCTACAGCAGTTTCTTCTATTATAAGTAGTAAGTTAGATGTTTTGTAATTATCTTGCTAAAAGACTCACTTAAATCAACCTGCCAGATTGCTGACCAGGTGCTGCAATTGAACAATGTTTTGATTCGTCAGATATGGATCAATGATCACTGTCGGATAATCATATGAAATCTCTTCAACGCTGCTTAGGGTAACCAGCGCATCGTACTTTCTCAATTCCTTTTTTCCAATTTTTATATCTCGCAAACGTTCTTCCACATAGTAGACTTTAAAATTGCCATAAATCCGCTCTTCGATTTGTTCTGCCAAAAAGGTCTCTTCAGTTGGCGATAGTTCTGAGATCAGCAATAATTTCAATGACTTGTCATAACTGGCCAGCAAATTTAGACTTTTAGGAACCATCGTGATTAATAAGTAAGCATAGTTCCAAACAAAATCGTCCTCTTGGTAGATTCGATAATACTTAACGAACTCTTCTGAGATTTTTAGAACCTTTTTTACAGCCTGGTAGTGCGACTCCATCATTTTTTTCAAAAAAATCGTTCGTTGACGATATAAAATATCAATGTATCGCCCTTTAGTTGGATAAATTCGTTGATCATTAATTAAAACGACCGTCAGCTCACTTTTCTCTTCTTCTTTTAAAGTATTACCAATTAAACTATTAAATTTTTCTACGAGACCATAGTGTTTTTGATAAAGATCACGGTAGCTGCGACTTTGCTTCATCGCCGATTTCCATTGATCTTCCCCGAAAACCAACATGTCCGCATAAGACAACCACAAGCAATCTTTAATCTGTTCTTTTGAAAGACGGATCCTAAAAACTTCTAGTCCCACTTGTTCAAAAGCTTCCAGTGTCTCATCATCCGGCAAGGTCAGTGGGCTGATTAGGTCTTCCTTAGGATAATAGCGGCCGTTTTTAATACGCCATAGGCTAACGTAAATATTAAAGCTCAATCGTTTTCTAAAAATATGTCGATTTTCTAAATGGTTCACTTGAATAAATTGATCCACCAAATCGGTGATTGCCTTAACTTGATAACCCAGCAGCTCACCAAATAATGATTCGAGGCTGTCTGATTTTTCTAAAAAATAGCGATAAAAGAAGTGACGAATCACACTTTCATTTCCTTCTAAACGTAAAGGTCGATAATCCAACTGAATCCCGATTTTTTTTAGAGTACCTTCAATTTTCTTTAGATAGCGTTGTGCATTTGAAGAACTTAAAAAAAGCTTGTTAGCTAAATCGCCAATACTCGGATATTTTTCATACAGTAATTCTTCAATAATTTGAAATTCAGGGGATTGCTGTACTACTTCAGAATATAAACGGTTTATACTAACATGCGGTTTAATCACTAATTGATAAAGGCCTTTATATTTTTCAATGTTAAAATTATCCTGTTCATCATTGATGAGTTTGATATCTTTTAACAGAATGGGTAACGAACAATCTAATTCTTCAAGTAATTGATCACTAGGCAACCCAACTTGGCTCGCATAAAGTAATTCAACAAGTCGTAAACGCCGTAAACTACTTGTTCCTAAAATCTCTCTAAAATCCATTTCCTCATTCCTTTTTCAGTTAATTTGAACATTTGCCTTGTGTACTTTTCTCTATCAACAAAAATTTGACCCTCACACCTGATAATCTATCATTTATTGTTTATCCGCTACATGCTTGCAGCAATCATTCGTAGTCAACAATTTGATTGTACTGCTTACCTTTTGATCAATTATTCACAGATAAAAAGAAACTTTTTTAAATTACCTTGTAACAAAAAAATAAATACAAACAAAGCTTTTAAACTAGAATATATCAATATTTAATTCCAATAATCTTTAAAACCTAATTTCTTACTATTTTTCCTTTACAAATATATAATATCCAAACTTTTTTTTTAAAGTTATCCAACAAGTATTCCATTATCAGTTATTTAAAAAGCGTATTATTACTTTTAAATCGGGTTTGTTAAATAAATATTGCGTTATTCACACCATTTTCTTTATTTGATTTTAAGAATATTGATACTCAATTTCAAAATAATTGTTTAAAAAATTGATTTTTTAGTAACTTTCAATAAAAATTCATGAAAATTAAATTTTAAAAACCACCATTATAATTGAATACAAACAAAAACGGCTTTTATTTTGATATAAACAGAAAATAACTCTACCTAGTAGAAATCCTTTTTCCTTAAAGTACACATACAAATATTCTTTATAGCAGCAAGACAAAAATGAACAATTTGCAACGAACACTTGATTGTCCAGACATAAATAAAGGAAGTCATCTGTATTATTTAGGACATTCAACAGCTCTTCTTTTTCAGAAAAAATTCTGAAAATTTAAAAGTTGCTCGGATTATACGCAAAATAAATGGGAAAATCGAAAAAAAAAGTACTGTATTCTAAATTTTTAATTACAGTATTGCTTAAATTACAATTAAGAAAAATTAATCAAGCCCAGAATATTCATATTTGAAAAGTTTCCGTTTGTAAATTTACTTAAAATAAAAGTTTCTAGAGAGCTGATTCCAGTTTATTTGAAAAAAAGACAAATTCTATCAACTCTGCTAATCCAATAGCTCCACTAGTATTTGGTTTAACAAGAAAAAAGGCGCTATCTAAAGGCTGCCCGCATAACGGTTCAACTTCAGATAACGCTTCGTAAAACGGAGAGTGGTTGTCATTTATTGTTCTACGTCTTTAGCTACTTTATACTTGTTCGCAAAACGGATCTCTCTAGTTTTCTGCTTATTTTAGTCACTAACTACCCATTTTATTGCGTTGAAAATTTTAGAATGTTTATTGAGCCGCTTCCGCTTTAGCTTACATACTTATCACGATATAAGTAAACGACACTCACTACGATCCCAGCAATGACTAATATCCCGGCTATAAGGAATAGACTGTGAATACCCACTCCTCCAGTACTAGGTAAAACTCCCTCTTTCACTTTCTTATTTGTTACTTTCAAACTGATGGTATTGCTTCCCCCATTTATCCCGCCTGATCCACTAACATTTGGGTGATTTGAAATTGCCACTGTTCCATCCACCTTGATTTCAAAGTTGATCGGGTCTTGGATTCGTTCATAACCATTTGGATTATCGACCTCTATTAATGTATAGCTTCCCAGCCTCAAATTTGTAAAATCGAAAATGGGACCACTGGTTATTGTTTTTTCATAATTGTTCGGTCCTATCAGCTTAAATATAGCACCCGAAAGCAGCTTTTCATCTGGATCAACTTTTTCGATCTTTAAAGAGAAATCCTTTAATTGATTAAGCGCATGATATTCTTCCGCTTTGTCCTTCACTTTAAAAACCAGCGTTGTTGGCGGATTCCCTTCTGTAACTTTGATCTCAAAATCGTCCATTTTTTGGTACCCAACCGGAACATAGGTTTCTTTAACTATATAGTCGCCGATTGGAAAATCTTTAATCGTGACTTTTCCCGTATCATCGGGTGTCACATCTTGCGCTAGAATCTTTCCATCACTGCGTTCTACCTGAAACTTCGGCAGATCGTTATCGAATGTTGTCGTTCCATCTTCCATGAATTTCCAGAATTGGTAATCCTCACGCAGAAGTTCATTTGTAATTTTGATCCCGCCATTGATCATTGTCTCCGAGGTGAAACTACTCTGATTTAGGCTTGGTTCCTTATACCCCTTTGTTCGCTTCGACTCTATGACACGATACGTATTTTTTTCACCACCTTCTACCGGTGAAAAAGTATCCTTCCAATTATTTCCCGGATTCAAAACTTTGGATTCGATATCTTGCCAAGTTGCCCCCTCCGCTTTCTGTAAAGTAACCGTGATATCATCAGCTCTCAACCCCCAATAATCAGCTTCTTCTCGATACGTATCTGACCAAATTTTTTCAACTGGAATCACGAAATCTGGCTTTGAGATTTTTACAGAGGGAACACCGAATTCGACTATATCATTCGTTCTTTCTGGCGTAGGACGCAAAGTCGTCGTCTTATTGGCCGGATACCAATAATTAGAAACAAAGGATGCGTCGGTGGTTTTCAAACGCACAGTGTACTCTAACTCAATTTCTTGCTCCTCAGTCAAGTTGATATTATTGACTTTGATTTGACGACGGTCGTCAGCAATCGAAATAACTGGCAGATCATCATTCTCGATTTTAGGCGCACCATTATCAATTTGCTTAACTTTTGGTGCTTTCCCCGCATCAGTGACTAGTTCAACCATATCCCCCAATGGATCAGTTACTTCACCTTTATCAACTGTCCGGATAATTGTTTTATACCATTGGTTAAAGTATTCAGTAAGATCATTCAGGTTTTGTACATGATAGAAAAAATAATCAGATTCTGAATCTCCAGTAGTATTAGCTTTTTTAGTCGCCATTTTATACATTCCATTTATCAACTCACTCGTTGGGTGATCCCAATAATCACCCTCCTTAGTAGCAATCTGCATAGCCAAACTATGAATTTCAATACCTTCATTTTTCACCATGTGAGCCGTCGAATTAGTCGTTGTTAAATGGCTGCTAATCCGTTGGTTATTTACAGTGAAGATTTGATTATCAAATTTAGTTGAACTACCTGTTGAACCTAAACGGCCGCCTTTTAAATAATTCGGAGCCGTACCTTGATTGAAACTTGTGATCAAGGTTGGATCATAATACATATTTTCATTATACTCCGCAGCTAAAGGAGTCCAGCTTTTATTCGGCGCTCCATCAGTTAAAACAAAAAGTAATTTGTGCCGCTCACCCATGTTTGAGGCATTTGAAAAAATATCACTAGCTTGCTTTATCCCCCGTTGAGTAAATGTCTGTCCTACAGATAGAGCTCTACTATATTCGGCCACCATTTTATCCCAATTCGCATGATTCGATGATAGTGGAAAAGTCATCGTTTCACCCGGACTTGTCCCCCATGTAGCCCCCTCATAATCTGAGAAGATATGAGAACCGATCCGAATACTATCTTGATTGTTAGCATACACCTTTTTCAATTCCCCAATTATTTTACTAAGGGATTCTTGCGCATCTTTTTTTCTTGACTGTGTTGCCCCAGCTAAATAATTGCTCATTGAACCTGAATTATCTAGTAAGAAAACTAGGTCAACACCAGGCTTATACGTGACATTCCCGCGGACATTCAGCTTAATCTTAAATTCATCTGCTTTGTCCGTTTGTTGAGCATACTTTCGCAGGTGAATATTCGAATCACTTTGATCTTCTCCATACTTTATATACGATTGCTTATGCTCATCATTCGCAACATTCCAACTCGTCACATTGTCCCAACCGCTTGCTTTCTCATATCCGCCCTGATGATTGATCACATTTGTCTGTCCTTCTGGCTGCCACGCCATAGTGGGATAAGTTCCCGTTCCATCTGTCGTGTATTGTGTTTCCTTATTTTTATACAACGGATTGTACATTTGACGGAGTGCTGGACTCGTTTCGTTTGAATCAGCATTCTTAGTTGATTGTTTAGGTCCAATAAACGCTTCTGAATTCGCTGTTGGCAAAACTTCCTTAAGCTTCAAGTTCTCTGAGTCAGCATGTTCACTTTGCTTCTCATCAGAGGTCTTTGATTCAAGAACAAATGGTTTCTCTTGTTCCAAAATATCTTTCTGAATCTCCTCCTCTGCAGAAGCAGTATCCGACGACAGCTTCTGTTGATCCATTTGAACGGATAGGTAAAGCTTGTCAACGGAGGAGTCAGATTCAACTATTAGCTGTTCTTCCTTTTCAACTGAAAAGTTCTTCTCTAAGAACCAGCCATCTTCTTCTATCATATGATCTATCTCTGGATAGTCGATCACTTGCTCCTTTTCGTCAGTGATTTTAAACTTTAATCGCTGACGAAACGCCTCATTCTTAGCTTGTCTTTTGAACATTATCCTCCATTGATTTTTGTCTCCTTCTTTTTTATAGCTATATTCAAGCTGCAAAAAAGCGTGATCAACAAGTTTTGTTCCAGTCGTTTCAGCTCGAACAGTTATAATTGGCGAAATTAACTCAACGACAATTGAAAAAAATAATAATCCTAAGACTAATACCATGATCTTTTTCATCATATTTTTCTCCTTTCAAATTAGATTGATTTAGAAACGACTCCTAGTTCTCTTACTAGCTACTCTGATTTAAATAAAAAAGAGAAAAACCAAAAAATCCATATAATAAATTTTGACTTATTCCCTAATATTTCAGTAACTAAAAACGATCAAATATTATGAGTATTTCTACTTTCGATACTTTAAATCACGAATCGTGACTTATTGGAACCTAAATAATAGCAGACATTATTTTTTTAATTTCTTCAAATTATTTTTTTGCTAGAGTTATTGAAAAAGGATAAAATACTGCTATAAAAACACTTATAATACAAAATGCGTTATTTACTTCTTTTAGTTAAAAAAAAATTAAATATATTGGCTACCATTATCGAAATACTAGATAAACTATTTGATTTCTTGATGTTTTAATTTTTTCCTTTCATTAATTACATAAAAAAATTCCGAGTGAAAATACCACCCGGATTAGCTCTTTATTGGAAGATAGAACAAAAAAAACCAAGACTGTATTTCTACTAGTCTCGGTCTTCAAATTAGTTGCTTAAGTCTTCACCATTTGTTTCGATGACTTTTTTGTACCAATCAAATGATTTTTTCTTGCTGCGTTTCAAGGTTCCGTTGCCTTCATTGTCGCGGTCAACGTAAATGAAGCCATAACGTTTCTTCATTTCACCTGTTCCGGCAGATACAAGGTCGATACAGCCCCAAGTCGTGTAGCCTAATAGATCTACGCCGTCTTGGTCTACAGCATCTTTCATCGCTTGAACGTGCTGTGCTAGATAGTCGATACGATAATCGTCTTCTACATAGCCGTTTTCATCTGGGGCATCGATAGCACCCAGACCATTTTCTACAACGAACAATGGTTTTTGGTAACGGTCATACAGGTCATTCATTGTGATACGCAGACCTAGTGGATCAATCTGCCATCCCCATTCACTTGATTCCAAGTATGGGTTCTTCACAGAAGCGAAGATATTACCGCTTGTTTGCTCTAATAGTTCAGGATCTGTTGTTGCTACGCGAGATGAATAGTATGAGAATGAGATGAAATCAACTGTGTGAGCTTTCAATAGCTCTTCGTCGCCTTCTTCCATCTTCACTTCGATCCCTTTACGTTCCATTTCTTTCACCGCATAGGCTGGATATTCCCCACGCGATTGTACATCAATGAAGAAATAGTTTTGACGTTCTTCTTGACGACCAGCCCAAACATCGTCTGGTTTTGGTGTATATGGATAGTAAGAACCTGCCGCTAACATACAGCCAACTTGGTTTTCAGGATCCACTTCATGAGCGATTCTCGTTGCAATCGCTGAAGCGACTAACTCATGATGCGCTGCTTGATATTTGACTTGTTCTTCGTTTTCGCCTTCTTCAAAGTAAAGCCCTGCGCCCATAAATGGTGCGTGCAAGATCATATTGATCTCGTTGAAGGTCAGCCAATATTTAACTAGTCCTTTGTAACGATTGAAAATCACATTACATAAGTTTTCGTAGAAACCAACTACTTCACGGCTGCGCCATGCCCCATATTTTTCAACTAAGTGCATTGGGCAGTCAAAGTGAGTGATCGTTACTAATGGTTCGATGCCGAATTTTTTACATTCCTTGAAGATATCTTCGTAGAATTTCAGCCCTTCTTCATTTGGCTCTTTTTCGTCGCCTTTAGGGAAGATACGACTCCACGCTAAGGATAGTCGATACGTTTTGAAGCCCATTTCTGCAAATAGCGCGATGTCTTCTTTCCAATGATGGTACATATCGATCGCTTCTTTGGCTGGATAAAAATGCTCATCATCAAATTCAAACATTTTCTTTTTCCCTGCAATGACTGCAAAACGATCTTCACCAACTGGTGCAAGGTCTACGTTTGCCAAACCGCGTCCGCCTTCGTTATAGCCGCCTTCACATTGATTGGCCGCTGTTGCGCCGCCCCATAAAAAGTCTTTTCTGAATCCCATACTTTCCCTGCTTTCTATACTTTTTCTAAGTCCAACTCACGTGCCACTTCGTCTTGTACCTCGATGCCGTCTTTTTCTAGACGAGCGATCGTTTCTTTGAAGTTTGGCAAATGATCTTTATGTGCGATAAATAATTCATCCATGATCCGTTGCGCTGTTTTCCCCGAACGAACCATCGGATTGATCGTGAATGCTTGCAATGCTGTATCGTAGTCCCCAGTTACAGCCGCTTCGATCGTTAGTAATTCCATCGCTTTCATCACTTGCAGCCAGCCGCGTTCTGCTACTGGCAACTCGCCAAATGCGACATTACGAGCACCTTGTCCGCCGATATAAGCAGAAACTTCCACTACGCAATCTGCTGGAAGATCTGGTACAGCACCATCATTTTTAGTAGAAACAACTAATTGCGTGTTCTTGTTCGCATAAATAGAAGCGATCGATTCACAGGCTGCATCAGAATAATAAGCGCCTCCGCGTTGTCCTAATTGTTCTGGTTTGTAATCTAAGTTTGGATCTTTGTATAATTCAAACAATTCTGTTTCCGTTTGCTTCACTTGCTGCGCACGCGTACCGATTGTTTTGTACTCTTCTAACGCATGAGCAAGTGTTTCTTCTTCTTGATAGTAATAATGATGGTAGCCGCAAGGAATCATCTTCATTTGTTCTAAAATTTCTCTTGGGAATGGAATATCATGGATATTTTTCGGCATACCTGTCTCGTCGCCTGCGTACATTTTTTCGACGATATCCATCGTCACGTCTTTGCCCTTAAGATCCGTCACTTTATGCCAGTGGAAATGGTTTAAGCCAGCAAACTTGTAGATCAATTCATCTGCTTCTTTGCCTAATAATTCAGGTTCGATCATTTGTGCCATTACTGGTACATTACATAAGCCAATGACTTTGTCCCATTTGCCGTAACGAACGACAGCTTCAGTCACCATACCACTTGGGTTAGCAAAGTTGATCAGCCAAGCATCTGGACATAGACGTTTCATGTCTTCGACGATTTCTAAAATAATCGGAACAGTTCGGAAGGCTTTGAACATTCCGCCGGCACCATTGGTCTCTTGTCCTAACATGCCATAATACGCGGGAATACGTTCATCTTTGATCCGAGCTTCTAATAAGCCAACACGGAATTGAGTTGTCACAAAATCTGCGTCTTTCAAAGCTTCTTCACGATCTAAAGTGATATGAACTTTAACATCATAAGGGGATGCATCCCACATACGCTGTGCCATTGCACCAACGATTTCAACTTTTTCACGACCTGCTTCAATATCGACTAACCAGATTTCACGAACTGGCAATTCATCGTAACGTTTGATAAACCCTTCCATTAATTCCGGTGTGTAACTGCTGCCTCCACCAATTGTGGCGATTTTTACTCCTGCTGACATTCGATCGACTCCTTCTGTTTTTATTTACAATTCAATTATCTATTACGTAAAATCTTAATTCAATCCGTTTACAAGCTATTCCATTCTTATTTACAAATCAGTAGAAGAAAACGGTTTATTTTGTAAATGTTGGTGGATTATTTCTCTTTTTTTCTACATTGATCCACAAAAGTGTTTACAAATAATTTATACTATACGTAAACGACTAGGAGGTGCTTAAATGCTCTTATCAGAAAAAATGAGACAAACTGATTTTTCTAATGCAGAGGCTGCCTTAGTCAATTACGTTTTGGACAAAGGCATCGAGATTGAACCTCTGACGATCAAAGAGATCGCGGAAGCCAATTTTGTCCATCCATCCACTTTGATCCGGGTGGCAAAAAAATTGGGGTACAAAGGCTGGTTGGAACTACGAACAGAATTTTTAGCAGAACAAACCTATCTGCAAACATATTTTGAAGATGTCGATGCGAACTTTCCTTTTCAAACAAACGACGGCCTAATGACTATCGCCAACAAAATTGCTTCTTTAGAACGAACCACAGTTGATGATACCTTGAGCTTGTTAAATCATGATGATCTGCAAAAAGCCAAACAGCTTTTATTGAATGCGAAACAGATCAAAATATTCGGCAGCAATGCCAATCTGCTGATCTCGCAAGACTTCGCTTTAAAAATGCGCCGCATCAAAAAGAATGTCGTGACGAGTCAAACAATGGGCGAAGATACCTACGAAGCCTTCAACAGTCAGGAAGATACATGCGCCATCTTGATTTCCTATACAGGAGAGAATAATTTCATTTTACGTCTCGCGAAAATCCTGCGAAAACAGAATATCCCTGTCATTGCCTTGACCAGTATTGGTGATAACACTTTGGCATCGATAAGTCAGGCTACTTTGCGAATCACGACTCGCGAGCGTCTCTATTCAAAGATCGCCAATTTCACAATCAATTCATCCATCTGTTATTTGCTGGATGTACTGTACAGCTGTGTCTTTGCTGAAGACTACCAGAAAAACTTGAATCATTTGATTGCTATCGGCGAATTGGCCGATACACGAAAAACTAGTTCAGAAATCATGGCTGAATCACCAGAATCCATGATCCAGATCAGCGAATCCTTTCGACCAAATTAAAGTTCGGGACACTGTCCCGAACTTTAATTTTTACCCTAATTTAGACTAGAACAGTCAATAGTTCATCACTATTTCCAACATCTGCTTGTTGATCTGCCTCTATAATATCAAGGTAGTCTGCCGAGTTGGTCACAATCACCGGTGTTTCTACACTATAGCCCGCTTCTTCAATCGCTTGGATATCAAAACTGACTAGCTTATCGCCGCGTTTTACTTTTGCTCCCTGCTCAACATAGGCTTCGAAATATTTTCCGTCTAATTGAACAGTGTCTAATCCAATGTGAATCAATAATTCTAATCCGTTGTCTGATACTAAACCAATCGCGTGCTTGGTTGGGAACATCGTCATGACAGTCCCATCGAATGGTGCGACTACTTCCCCGACCGTCGGATGAATGACTACTCCTTTGCCTAACGCGCCTTGCGCAAATGCTTGGTCTTTCGCCGTCTCTAATGGCATCATATTGCCTTGTACAGGAGATGTCACAATTTCTTTGCGAACACCCATCTCATTTTGAACCTCTGTTTTTTCTGTTACTTCATCATCTTTCCAGAACAGCATCGTTGCTACAAAACTGAAGACCATCGCTACACCAACCGCGATGAACTGTGTGATCATATTGCTAATATCGCTATTGGCTGTATCGATATGATTAACAAAACCAAAGATACCTAAACCGCCCATGATAAAGCTTCTAGCCCCAAATAATCCAGTAATCAAACCACCGATTGCTGCACCGATCATTGAGATCAAGAAAGGTTTTTTCTTTGGCAAACTCAACCCGTAAATCGCTGGTTCAGTAACTCCGAATAGTCCAGAGATAACTGCTGGAATCGCCAATTGTTTTAATTTTTTGTCTTTTAGTTTGAAGAACATCGCCAAAACAACTGCGGTTTGAGCAAAGCTTGCTGAGAATGAAGCAGCCAAGATCGTATCGAAACCTAGTGTTGAGATGTTGATGATCGCCAATGGAATCAAGCTCCAATGTAACCCAAAGATTACCAGTGCTTGCCAGAAGAAACCAACCGTAACACTCATCAAGACTGGTGAGAATTCGTACAATGCTGTGAATCCGCTGCCTAACAAGTTTGTCAAGAAAGTAATTACCGGACCGATAATCAAGAAACCAAAGAATACTGAAATCAAAATCGTAAACATAGGTACTAAGAAAGTTTGCAGCATTTCAGGAATTAAACGTTTCGCCAATTTTTGAATACGACTCGCAAACCAGATAACTAAAATAACTGGAACCACACTACTTGTATAGTTGTTCGCAATAATCGGCAGTCCAAAAACTCTGATGAATACAGGACTCTCCAAGATCGTATTGGCAAACAACGTCATGATCGGTTTTCCAGCGCCCAAAGCAGAGGCTTGAATCGTTGGATAAACCATCGCCATCCCAATCGCAAGCCCTGTAAAGTCAGCAACCTTGAACTTGCGAGCTGCGGTTAACCCAATCGCTACCGGCATGAAGTAGAAGATACAGTCGCCGACTGCAGTAAAGAATAGGTCTGTTCCAGCTCCAGCTTCATACAATTTGAGATATAAGAAGAGTGCGTTAAACCCTTTCAGCATACCGCAGGCTGTCAAAGCGCCCAAGAAAGGCTGGAAACAGCCTGAGATCAGATCAATCAGACGGTTAAAAATATTGCCCTTTTCACCTTCGTCATCGTCGCTTGCTTCACCTGTAATCCCTGCAACTTCTAATACATCAGCATAAACTAGCGGTACATGATTCCCAATAACCACCTGGAATTGTCCCCCGCTCTTCATGATCGTTACAACACCATCCATGTTTTTCAAGACATCTTCATTTGCCTTTGCTTCATCTTTCAATTTGAAACGCAAACGCGTGATACAATGTGTCACACTATTGATATTTTCTTTTCCGCCTACATTTGCGATAATTTTCTCTGCTAAATCCTGATATTTACCCACTCGTTTTTCCTCCTAATTCAATTTACTGTATTCATCTTAAAAGAGTTCTTTTTAACAACATTTCATCCTTTATAATGTATACCCTTTCACTAAGCAACAACCCGGGATTCATGTGCAAAGCAGGCGGGTAATTCTATTGATTTACTTTTTGGACTAATCGTGCGATATGGATCGTTAAATATAACTTTTCATCATTGGACATTTCGTAATGATACTTTTTGCTAATAAAATCGGCAATTCTTTCCACACATTGATAGGCATTTTGGTACTTCTTTTGAATGATCAAAAGAAGCTCGTCATCCGTCTCATCAGTCAGTTGCCGTTGATTCATGATACGAGAAGCAAAGAAACGCAAATGCGTTGTAAAACGATAGAAGTAGACAGATTCCTCATCCAATTGAACTTTAAAATAATAGCTGGTAATTTGAATAATCTCTTGCATCAATTCTGCCATCAGATAAGCATCTTCGTTATCGCTTTCCGTTTGCGCATTTACTAAATGCAATGCAATATTTCCGGCTTCGTCTTCTCCTAAATCAATGTTGAATTTACCTTTGATTTTCTTTACGGCACTTACCCCGACTGAAAATTCGTCTGGAAATAAACGTTTGACATCCCACAATAACAAGTTCCGCACCCGCACGCCTTCTTTAACTCGCTGGATCGCGGCATATAAATGGTCCGTGATCGAAATATAAAGCGAGTCATTCAACGGATTTTTCAATGTGACCTTTGCCTCATCAATAATGTCATTGGCAATTTCTACATAGCTGATTGGAACATCTACTAACAGTTCTTGAAATTTAAGGAACAAATCACTATTCGCAAGGTGATAGGTTTTATCGATCGCCGTCTCGGCTATCTCATCCCCTATTTTTTTCTGAAAGGCTAGACCACGCCCCATCGCGACGATCTCGTTATTTTTTTGATCAGTCGTGATGACTACATTGTTATTCAAAATCTTCTGAATCTGCATCCAATGCTCCTCCGTTCTGTGACATTCGCTACTAAAAATCGCTTCCACTGACTTCGTTCACTTAAAATGATAGATATCTTTGTAATCGTTGTCAAACCCAAGTTTGTTGTTTTTTATAAAGTCACCTCCTGTTTTAGAGCAACAAAAAAACCCAATGAGGGCACGACAAATAACTCGTACACATCATCAGGTTTAGCTTGTATTAAAACAATCACTATCCATCATTTGGTCTATTTAATTCAAAATTAGCTTAACAAATAGAGAAAGCGCTGTCAATAGATTTTACAAAAAGATTTTCTGTATCCCCCTTTTTTGTAAATCGAATATTGACCGCTTTATAAAAAATATTTCTGAATCTAGCAGCAATACAATTGGTCCCTAGTGAACTCAATTAGAAGCCAATATTACCTGTAAAGAAGTTGAAGGCGAGCGCCAAAAAAATAATTGCCATAACTAAACTACTCCACAAACTAAACATCACGAAAGGAGACGTATTTTGATTGCCACTCTTTTTCAGACTAGTAAACGACCGTTTAGTCATCCATAATTGCCACACCCCAAGAATTAAAAAAGCCACACCGATTATCATATTCTTTCCCCCTCTTTCCTAGATTTTACCTCAAAAGTAGGTATTAACATACTCAAACGGAAAAAGTGTTTCAACTATCGGCCAAACAGATTAATTGAAATCTCAGTATTTATCCTTTAGGGTTAAAGTAACGAAAAGAAAGGATGAACATTCAATGACTAAGAAAATTGCAGCAATCGTCACAGATCTGGTAGAGGATGTTGAACTATCCTCTCCGAAAGAAGCACTGGAAAAAGACGGCAACGAGGTAACGATTATCAGTTTTGAGGCCGATCAAGAAATCACTGGTAAAAAAGGCACGAAGTTCAAAAGTGATAAAGGAATCGATGAGGTGAAACCTGAAGAGTTTGATGCTCTGTTAATTCCAGGGGGATTTTCTCCCGATCAATTACGCAGCGATGCACGATTTGTCTCATTTGTGACTTACTTCCTAGATAAAGAACAGCCTCTGTTCGCGATCTGCCACGGACCGCAGCTGTTTATCCAAACAGGCTTGACCAAAGGCCGGACAATGACCGCCTATACAACCGTTCGACCGGATGTTGGGTACGCCGGAGCGATCGTCAAAGATGAACCAGTTGTGGTAGATAACAAACTGGTGACTAGCCGTACGCCAGATGATCTGCCTGATTTCAATGAGAAAATCGTCGAAATTTTACATGCGTAGATTGAAAGATAAAAGGACTAGATTTTTTCTAGTCCTTTTTGCTTTATTCGATTCTGCTATGCTAGCCACTAAAGTATTCGGCCTATCTTACATACCCTACCGCTATGCAATTCAGTCCATTCGATCCTACAAAGGCATTGATAACCGTTCCATTTTGCGGAAGATACCCATCTTTTTCTTTATTCTTATTGAAATCCTTAATTGAAAAAACCACAACCTGTTTAAAATTCATAAACTCTATTCCTCCCATTACTACTCCATTTTTTTAATCTATCAATTAGTCTAGCAAAAATAGAGCGAAATGTTAACGGTATCAAGGATTTTCTGAGTTCAAAGGCAGAATAATATTTTTACTAAGTGATCGTACAGCTCTTAACGTGCTTTTAAGGCCTTGATACGCTTAAAAACTACGCTGATCAGCCCGATAATCAGCAAAAGACTGAAAATTAGAATTGCCAGAGACACATTTCGACGGACGTGATCGGCCTCGACTAGCGTTTTTTTCATACCGTTATCAAAAGGAATCCGTGTTCCTCGGATTAGAAGCCGATGACTGTTAACACCATAAGGCGTGCAGGTCATCAACGTCGCATAGTCTTTGTCCTCAACGATATTCAATGACTCAACCTCAGTCGGCTCGATTGTTTGAATTTTATCTACTTCGTAAGCAAGTGTCTGATTTTTGTATTCCAGATAAAATTGATTGCCCTTTTTTAATTTAGGCAGATCACTGAATAAGCGAGCTTCTTTTAAGCCGCGATGGGAAGTAATCACCGTGTGCGTATTTTTGCCGCCGTTAGGATAAGAAGTTCCTTCCAGCAAGGCCGCCCCGCGTTTTAAAAAAAGAGTGTCTGTCTGATCAAAGACGGGTAACGCAACGTTGATTTTAGGAATTCGTACAACAGCAATCGTATGCTTTTGATAATAATCTTTCTCAATTTTTGTGACCTTAGGTTCCTTTTTCGTAAATGGATCGCTGCCTGGAATTCCCATCTTGGCAACTTTTTTATTTTCTTCTTTAATTCGTTTTTGTTCCTGCTGGATCGCTTGCCGATTTTCAGTATTCGATTTTTCTTGATAATAATTGATGACTTGCTGATTCCAATAATTATTCAATGCATCGCCTACGAAGGGGTAAAGCAGCGCTCCCGCCCCGCCGAGCATCACCGCAAACATAAGAATATCTATAAATGAATATCTGCGTTTTTTCTTCATCGAACCACCAATTTCTCTATTTTCCAGTTAATCGATTTCGTTTTTTAAAGTAGGTGACTCCACTTGCCAAACCGAAGATTCCAATGACAACCAATCCTGTGATCCCCCAACCTCCAGTCATCGGAAGGATTCCTTTTGTCTTGTTTTCAACACGCAGAATTTGAGCATCTCCTGCTCCGTCTGCTGTAAATTTCATTTCTTTTAATTTGACATAGCCATCAGGCGCTTTGGTTTCAACTAATGTATAGTAGTTCTCCTCATTTGATCCAAGACCGTAGATTCCAAAATTCCCAGCTTTATCAGAAATAAGTTTTGTGGCATCCTTTTCAGTTGGGACCCAATTGACAACATAGTCTTGAGCACAACCTGTCACTGATTCAACAAATTTCCCATCTGACTCTTGCGCCAAGCTCATAAACTCGCCGTTTTTATTTTTTATCGCAAATTCCACATCTTCTAGCTTTTTATCTGTTCGGCTATCTACTTTGACAAAGCGTTTCCCATATGTTTGTACACGCTCCTCATCCTTGGAATCCCGGAAGCTATTTTCGAAAAGAACATCATTATCAATATCTTTCAAATCAGTTCCTGCTTTGACCTTCATCGTCGCGCTAAAGGATAATGTTTTTGTCGCGTGCTGCGCTAAATTAGCAGGTGTGAAGGTTAGGCAAAATTCATTCGTTCCAGGCTCCATAGAAAATTTAGGAGACAATCCCGTGGGTTCTCCATCATTTATTTTGATACTCTTTATGATTTTTTCCTCATTGCAGCAGAGTTCCAATCGCTTATCAAACGTATCGATCAGTTTGTACATTGAATAATTTCCGACATCCTCAGGAATTTTTTTCGAGATGGTGTAAGTGAGTTCTTGACCATTTCGGACGTCTGAATCATCCACCTCTTTTTTTACATTCGGTACTTTGAAATTGTAGGCCTCCGCTAAATTGTCGCCAAATGGTGCATTTAACTCTTTTGGCTGAAGTTTTTGATCATAGTAATTATACTTCGTCACTTTCCACTCGTCTGATACAGTGAAAGACACTTTTGGATTGATCAAAAAGTGATATTTATAGTTGTTATCCGGATTAGTATCCTGTTTTTCGGAGGTGGCAACGTCGCTTTCAATCTCATAAAACTCGTAGATTCCCGGTGATAACACCAACCCTTCTGCTTTCACAACACCTTTATCATTGGATAGGAACACCGCCGCCTGTTCTTTGTTTACTTCTTCGAGATCAAACTCGTTGGTAGTAGAATTATAGTAATTGCCGTCTTTTTTCTTCAAAATAAATTTTGCGTCTTTTAAAATGGCTTTTCCTCCATCGGAATCAATCCCATATTTGATAAAATTCACATCATTTGTCAGCATTTCATTTTTGGGATAAACATGCACTTTCTCTCTTAAAGTCCCAGTTTTATCATGAGAAGGCAAGCCAATCACAAATGGTTCTGATTTAGCTGGAACGACTCCAGCCGGAAAGCCGGTCTGCTTAATTAAATAAATGGCACTTCCCGTCTTAGCTTTTATCGACAATGCTAATTCAGCTAAGCCATCAGTATTTGTTTCTGGAAATTCTTTTCCATTCATCGTTGAAGTATCTACTTTTTTTGCCGCCTTGATAGCCACGGTTTCTTTCGCTAGGTGTTCACCGCTCGCAGCATCATAGGCGTCCCAATAAACACTCGTTACATCATAGGCTGTGAAGGTTGACCCCGCCAATGGCTCGCCGGAAAAGTCGGTCATTTCATCTCCCGTATTTTGAATCTCACTTGGTAATTTATCATAGGTTAGATTATGGATCACGACTGTCTGCTCGACATCCCTGTCGGCTTCTGCTGTCCTGGCAAAACCAAACAAACCTTGGGACACTACCGCTGCTAATAAACCGATCATCAGAAATAAACCTTTTTTGATTTTCATTGGATTATTCACTCCTCTTAGTTTTGCGTAGAAATACCAGCACAATGACACATACGACGAGTATTCCGCCAACTACGATGAACCACAAGTTTCGACTATCATTCATTTTAGGATACTGAGCAAGCGGACCAGCAGCCGTTTGTTTCTTTGTTTGGACCGAGCTAGGCTTATTTGGCTGTTTGCTTGTTGAAGTCGTTTTTTGATTGACCACCTGCAGGATTCCTTTGGAAAAGGTGTAGCTGTTTTCCGATATCTCGAAGGGAACTGCTTTTTCACTTAAAAGATATCCAGCAGGGGCGTTCACTTCTTCTAATGAATAGCTGCCGTAACTTAGGCCTTTGATTTCAAAGAATCCATCTTTATTCGAAGTTAATTTAACTACGTCCATCTCTTCTTTTTTTGCGGTCCAATAATAGGCATTCTCTCCCCCCTGCAAATACTGTCCTTTCGCATTTTTGACCACAAATGAGGCACCCGCTAATGTTTGATTCTTTTTTAACGCATCGACTTTAATAAATTTTTTTCCGCCTGTCCTGATCTTGCGTTCCCGAATGATCTTATCAAAATCGGTTTCAAGTTCAGCACGATTAATGATTTCGTGAACGATCCTATTTGTATCCTGCAAGGTCATAGTGTAGGATACCGTAACGTTTTTTCCAGCATGTTCTTTTAGCTTTGTCAGATCAAAAAGCAATCTAAAGCCATGGTCCGAACTTTCTAACTGATAGTCCTCATACGGTCCATCCGCAATTCGGACCTTGATCGATTTGGCATTCAGTAATAAACTCGAATCCGCTTGATCGGAAATGCGGTACTTGCTGTAAAGTGATAAATTGGATGGCAATCTAGTTTTTAGCTCATACTTGATCGGATCTCCTAGCTGATAACTCAACTGCTGATCAAGGACCGCTTTTTCAAAACGAGGTTGCGTAATCTCATTCTTGGGATACAAATGAATCGGACCTTCAAGGAAATCGCCAGCAGCATCGAAGGCAGGTAAAGCTACGATCATATCCGCCGCTTTACTTTTTACATCGCTGGGTGCGGCACTCTCCCGAAAAAGATAAACAGCATCCTTTCCTTCAGAAAACTTTGGCAATAGAAAAGTGGCAATACCGTCTTTATCGCCTAGTGTCGCTGTAACTTGCTGCGCGATCATATTTCGATTGGAAACATCCATGTTTTGCAGCTCTGACTGAACCTTTTTAGCATCTTGATCGTCGGATTCATCCAGCAAACGATTAAAATCTGCCGTCACATCATACACATCGAAGGTCATACCATTCAACCCGTCATAGTCCTTCAGACGTTCATCGCCGTCGTTCTGACTCGCTTCAGGTAGTGCATTTTCTGGAAACACCAGTTTGTGTAAAGTAAAGGTTATCGAATCTGTCTCGGCTGCAGCAACACGACCGCTCATTCCCAAAACAGTTGAAAGAAGAACCGCAAACAGCATTATCAGCCTAACGAGCTTTTTCATGACAATCCCTCCTCTTTCTTCAGCGGAAAGTGATACCACAGTCCAACCAGCAAACCAATAAGTCCGAGCGTTATCAGCAACGCTCCGCCAGCACCACCTGTTTTCGGTAATGGAGTTCGCGGATTGTTTCTAGCCGTGAACTGAATTTGAGTGTTCTTTCCTTCCTCACCCTTTACGATGCTTACATCTTGTTCGTCAAGCTCATCGCCATCGTACGTCACAATGATTTCTCCTCGTTTGGAGATCGAAACAGTAAAATCGCCCTTCAATTTGTCAAAGTCGTCTGGCGCTTTTGTCTCTTTGACAATGTAAGTTTTTCCTAATTGAAGCAGATAAGGATTTTCTTCGTCATCTATAAATTTTCCGATTCCGTTTTTCTCCGTTGTCGCTGTCGCCAGAATCGGTTCTTCTCCAGCCGCATTTAATGAAAATTCGCCGCCCTTCAGCACTCGTTCACTGACCATGCTTTTCTTCAAGATTGATAGCTCAAACGGTTTGAGCCGATGATTCTTGTGTTCGTGAAGATATTCGTGGTTCGGTGTCTTGTCATCAATGGTGAATTTATGGATAGTATCATCTAGTTCATACCCATCTGGTGCGTTAATTTCCTGTATCGCATACTTTCCGTAACGAAGATTCGCGATTTTCTCAAGATCAACCGTTTCCCCCTCGCCGATTTGAACGATTCGATCTTTCTTCACCTTGATACTTGGCAGAAAATCATGCAGCTCTTCATCTTTATCTACGCGAAAAACCGCAAATTCGGCAGTACCGTCAATCAGTTCACCTTTTTCGTCTACCTTTCTGATTTTTAATGCGCCGTCTACTCCACTGGAAGTTCCTGATCCTTGGGTAGACTTGATTTCCACCCGTTCGACCGTTTCGGTAATTAGATGGCCGGCTCCAGAAAGTGAGGCACTATTTGTTATCTGAGTTCCATTTCTGATTGCCGGATCAATATTGGTGTAGTAGGTGATTATATAAGGTTCCGAAATAGAGTCACCTAGGACAATCGTCAGCATTTGCTTCCCCGTTTCAAGATTATTGGTGAGTTTTACTGAACGCCCGCCCGTACTTAAATCAACTTCTTCCCCTTTTTCATACTGCCCATTTCGTTTGATTGCTTTATGGGCCTTTAC
The DNA here is from genome assembly GCF_027659535.1 of Enterococcus malodoratus. NCBI lineage: Bacteria > Bacillati > Bacillota > Bacilli > Lactobacillales > Enterococcaceae > Enterococcus > Enterococcus malodoratus. The sequence goes on from NZ_JAQDPG010000010.1 coordinate 105,443, forward strand.
CTTTACTACTCCATCCTCTTGCTGAAAGGTCTGCTCGTTAATTGTCACTGTATCGGTAATAATCGGATCATTGATCGTCCGGCTATCTTTATTTAATACAATTTCATAATTTGCCTGCAGCTTGGCTTCTGAGTCGTTCATTTCTTGACTGCCGCTTTTAGTGAGCCAATTTCCTTTATAGCTCTTTTCAACAAAGGCTTCAATTTCGAGCCTTTCATCCTCAAAGTCCATATAGGCTTTATTTTTATACTTAAAGGTATCTTCATCAGCCTTTACCTTGATAAAAAGCGCAAACGGTTTATCGATATCTTTCAAAAGTTCGATTTCGAAGTCTTCAGATCCGTCTTTGCTCGGTATAAGCTGGTAATCATCGTTCTCCTCAAGTTTGCGCCCATATCCTGTTAGTCCATATTCAGGTCGTCCGTACTCTACTTCGTATATTTTGACCTCCGGGTTTGATTGCCCTTCATGAATATCCTCTCATATAATCGTTCCGGCTTTTAAGTTCAATCCCCATGAATTTAACGGGACAGTCCAGTAAACAGAATCCTCAGAAGGCTTTTCCCCCGCAAAAGGACTGACTTGATTTTTGTATTCCTCATCTTTTGCTACAAATGCGCCATATTTCCAGCCATTCTGACTCATTTGGGCATCAACCCAAACTTCGGTTTCATCTGAATCGTATCCATATCCTTCTCCGTGTTCATACTGATAGGTTACGATCGCTGAGTTCGTAAAGTGATTGCTTTTCCCTCGGGAATACTCGCTTTGATCTTCCATCTTAAAATGTGTATTATAACGAATCTGCAAAGTTTCGCTCGTACTTGCGTAATCCCCGATCAGTCGAATCACAAAACCATCTTTATAATTCTCGCCTTTAGATTCTAAAGTAAAATCTGTCCCTTTTTTTAATTCTCGGGAATAATCAATATCGTTGTCATTAGCTGGTTTTTCTTTCAATGGATAGATGTGAAGAGTCTTCTCATTTAGTCGCAGCGCACACTTGTTGTTGCCGTCGACTCTGCTGTAGCGATCCTCGATCACGGCATTTTTCATCACGATTTGATTCTTATTGATGGAGGTCCACCAGGATAGTTCACGTTTCATGTAATCGGTTCCCGCATGATATTTGGTTACGCCTAACGGATCATCATCATCGATGCCGCTACTGCCGTTATATTTTTTTCCTTCGACCCATAGATAATTCGCGATTTCCTCATCAAGCGGTAGTGGCAGCTCGAAGGCTTTCGTTTGATAGCTGAGATAATAAGTTCCCGCTTTAGCAAATTCGATGCCGAATCGAATGATTTGATCAGTACCAGACTCATCCTTCTTTGTTTTCTCTTCTTTCTCAAGAAACTTCCATTGATCCTTCCCAAGTGTATCTCCCTTTGCATCTGTGATTACAAGCGTCGAAGGCTCCAAATAATGCAGCGCCCCTTGCGGCCAACCATCCGTTTTATACATCTGATCGATGATGTTGCCCCCGTTATTTTCGATTGTCGCCTTGACGCGCCAATCAAGGATACCTTTTTCAAATTGGGAACCAAGTAAGAATTTATAGCTAGGAATATTTTTTAAGGCCACAGTCGCCGATGTACCATTTTCTCTAAAATTTGTCCCTGCGATCTTAACTGTATTCTCGTAAGCATTCGCCCTGCCTCCATCTGTAATCTTCGAACGAACGGTGAATTTTACAGGATGTGTCAGCTTCTGTTTTTTCTGATTCAAATCAGGAAAGCTTAATTCAAAGTAAGGACGCTCTCCCTCTGGCCTGAAGTGCAAGCAATGATAAAAGCCGGATTCGGCTTCTTTCCAACCGCCATTTCCATCAGGAACCTCACATTTAGTACTCAGAAATTCGAGATTAGCCTGCAAATTATCAGTAACTTTGACATTTGACAGCTTTCGACTATTCCCGTTGATAATGACTTCCCAAGTGATGATATTGTCCGTACCAATTGAGCCGGTTTTGGTAATCTCGGCTTGAGCAATAGTGACCTTTATCTCTCCGCTTGTAGTACCATCCTCATTGATTTCTTCTTCCGTAATTATTTCATCAATATATTGTTTCACATCTAACTGGGTCACAATTTGAATCGTTCCCTTACGTTCGCTTACCGCTGTCGCCTTGTCATTAAATGTGATCGTCATCAATCCATCCAAACTAACATCAAAACTGCCTAACGATCCACCACCGGGTGTTTCATTTTTCAATGGTTCATTCTTTATTGCTTGGTGCACTGCAAAATAATCCGGCAGCTGATAGGTATAATAATCACCCGCTTGAATCTCTGCCTCATTGTCCAGCAGCCAATCAAAATCGATTTGAATGTTATCATCTCGGGTTGGTGGTTTTTCTTCCGAGAATTTTTCACCATTCTCGTCTGTCACTTTCATACTACGCAGCACCCAAGTTCCTAAATCATTTAAATCTCGTCCCGCCTCTTGCAAGATTTCCCTCTTACTCTCGGTTTCAGCTTTTGTTTCGATGAAGAGTGTTTTGATTACTTGATTGCCAAAATCAAGTGATACCTCGGACAAACCTGTTTTAGGTATTTCCGCCTGGATCGTCACACTACCTTGATAGTGTCTGACAAATTGATAATCCGGCATTCGTTCATCAGGCATCATTTGATAATTTTGAGAGAAAGTAAATTGAATCCTGCCGTCGCTGACTTGAAAGCTGCCCATCCCATCTGGCAAGGTGCCGCTTTGTTCGCTGTAGGCCAGATCTTTCGGCAGTGTCAATTCTCGCGTCTCGCCCTCTTCAATCAGACTTGGATCAGTCATTTGCCACGTAAGATCGATCGTCACTAGTTCCAACGCATTAGCCCGAGTATCCGGTGCGTTCGTTTCTCCTACTGAATTAAAAATTGTTGCATCCGTTACTCGAATGTCACTCTGAACGTCCAAATTTTCAGCACGGCTGCTTGCATTTATTGGAACTAAACTAAAAAGTAAACTAACCACCAGCAGCACACTTGTCATCCAACCTGCTTTACGCATATTCTTCATCTCCCCCTCAAAAAATCAAAAACAAAAAATACTATAAACAAATCGTCAAAAATTAATTATAAATATTTCTAACAAGACAAATATAATAAAATACATCTTAATTAAATCCTAACAACAAACTTTCCATTCATCAAATTAGTGTAATAATATTAAAATGCAGTCAAAAAGAATATTCGTATGTAATTTAACGAGGCTATTTTCCTATTTAAATTAAGAATGCCATTTATTTAATGTTATGAGAAAATTGTTTTCTAATAATAAAAATCATTTTTAATCAAAAAAACTTTCTAAATTGATTCAAACCTGCGACTAACAGTCCTTAATCCTTGATAAATCAAGCTTTTCTAAATTTTTTGGTTATAAAAACAGCAATCAGATATATCCCATTTTTTTTCAAATCCATAATGATAATTAATCAGAAAAAGGCCTCAGGAGCTTGCTACTTGGTAACAAGCTCCTGAGGCCTTGAAAATGAACGATAGCCCGCTCAATCAAGAGCGGGCTATCTAACTAATCAATATTTATTATTTTAAAGTTGTGGGTGTTACTATTACTAAAAGTTAACTATTTCTCGTTTAAACGATGTATTCCCAAATCCTTCTAATACATCCTTGTAACCCTATAGTTACGCCAGTTTGATTAAATTTCATCAAAATGAGTTAAAGTGTCGCATAAAAATATTTTTCGTATTTATTAACTATAGCATACCTTTCAGCTAAAGAAAAATAGTGAAATTGATTATTATCAAATTCTTTATTATTCAGTTCCCTGGCTTCACTATACTATTAACCGGCCAGCTCTTTTAACTTAATTGGAATAAAATTTTCCATTTGTGACCATCCCTGCTGCTCAATAACTCTCTTGGGTGTGATGATGTGTCCCATCATAAAACGTGTTTCCGAGATATCCAATTCAAGCGAATCTAATTTTGCAATATAGTCTTTTGCTTCTTCAAACAATTCACGACGAGCTTTCTCGTCTCCATCCTTATAGACATAAGTCAAAAAATAGCCGCCTTCAACATCAATCACGTCAAAATCACCCGCATCGATTTCCTCAGATAAAGCATACAGCCAGACCATTCCGCCATTTACCGCGTCAAAAAATAAAAAATCTCTAGGCATAAATGAATCCCGCGGACTAAGTGTAAGCGCCGAAAAGTAACCATTAAATTTTCCGAGAGTGCCCTTTTCAGAAAAATCAAAGTTTGAATCTACCCCTGATGAAGCCGCCTTAAAAGCTGGAAGCTCAATTATTCTAAATGTCATTGATCCACCTCACGTATTGTAGTCCTCTCATTTTAGCATTATGGAAATGGACAATACAAATAGCAATTTATTCGCAGCAAAATTAAAAGCCTGAGAACACAATATCGTTGATGCCAAAATAGTTGAGTCCGTATAGAAACAAGGCAATTCCGTTGAGCACAAATGAAAGTACAATGATCCCATAGCGAATGGTTAGGTATGAATATCCCTCTGGACGGAAGCCAGAATATTTCTTGCCATGATAACCGATCATGATGATCAGTAATAAAACGGTCATGATTGTTTGGAAAATCAAGCCTAGCAAATAGAGCGTGGGGGCGCCATTATTTAACTGAAGAAAATAGCCTCCAAGTGTTATTAAGTCGATCAAGATTGCAATAAGTGGCATTAAAATCACTCCTAATTATTTACTTTATCCAAGTATATCCGATTATTGAAAAAAGCTTGGCTTATCCAGCTCAGTTTTAAATAAATTCCCTTACAAACCGCATTTTCATCGCACTCTGAAAAAGCAAGGCGTGTAATCAGCAAAAAAAGCTCTCGAAACTTCGAGAGCTTTAGAATTTCTATTATCCGACAATCGCGCCGTTTGGCATGTCGTTTGGTGCTTCCACGACTTTCAATGTACCGTCAGGAGCTTCAGCAGAAAGGATCATTCCTTGGCTGATTTCTCCGCGCATTTTGCGTGGCTTCAAGTTCGCAACGATGATTAGTTTTTTGCCGACTAGGCTTTCTGGGTCCGCATAGAATTCAGCGATTCCGGAAAGGATTTGACGATCTTGTTTATCTCCTGCATCTAAACGGAATTGTAAAAGTTTATCTGCACCTTCGACCTTTTTACATTCCATAACTTCTGCAACTTTTAATTCAACTTTATCAAAAACATCAAATTTGATTTCTTTATCCTTGACGGAAACAAGCTCTGTTTCTTCTGGATCCCATTTGATTTTTTCTTCTTCCGGCTGACTGCCTTCAGACATTTTAGCTTTGATATAAGCGATTTCTTCGTCCATATCTAGACGAGGGAAAATTGGTTTGCCTTTTGGTGTCACCTTAGTATTTTCTGGGAACTCACCAAAATGAATCGTTGATAAATTCATCATGTCAGCATTTAAGCCCAATTGTTCAAAAATACGTTTTGGTGTCTGTGTCATGATTGGCTGCAATAAAATCGCAACGATGCGCAGACTTTCCGCTAAGTGAACCATCACGCTGTCTAATTCAGCTTTGCGTTCTTCATCTTTAGCCAAGACCCAAGGCTCTGTTTCATCGATGTATTTATTCGCACGAGAAACCAACGTCCAAACTTCTGCCAACGCATTGTTGAACTCCATTTTGTCCATGGATTCGCGGTAACGACTAACCACATTGGCCGCTGTCGTTGATAATTCGCTATCAAAGTCTGTTACTAAAGATTTATAAGCCGGTACAACTCCATCACAGTATTTGTTAATCATAGCAACTGTCCGGTTTAATAAGTTTCCTAAGTCGTTAGCCAAGTCATAATTCACCCGAGCCACAAAATCCTCTGGTGTAAATACGCCATCTGAACCAAACGGGATCGCTCTTAATAGGTAGTAACGAACCGCATCTAAGCCATAACGCTCTACCAGCATTTCAGGATATACGACATTGCCCTTAGATTTAGACATTTTGCCGTCTTTCATCATTAACCAGCCGTGACCATAGATTTTCTTCGGCAATGGTACTTCTAGTGCCATTAACATGATTGGCCAATAAATCGTATGGAAACGCACGATTTCTTTTCCGACCATTTGAACATCTGCGGGCCAGTATTTTTTAAATAGACTGTCATCATCCGAATCGTAACCTAAAGCAGTGATGTAGTTCGATAATGCGTCGATCCAAACGTAAACCACGTGTTCAGGATTCGCATTGACTGGAATTCCCCACTTGAAGGTCGTCCGTGAAACGGCCAAATCTTCCAAGCCCGGTTTAATGAAGTTGTTGATCATTTCATTTTTACGAGATTCCGGTTGAATAAATTCAGGATGTTCCTCGTAGTATTCCAATAAACGATCCGCATATTTACTCATACGGAAGAAATAGGATTCCTCGCGCACCAATTCGACCTCGTGACCACTTGGCGCTTTTCCGCCGATCACGTTGCCTTCTTCATCACGATACACTTCAGCTAATTGTGTCTCAGTAAAATATTCTTCATCAGATACGGAATACCAGCCTTCGTATTCCCCTAGATAAATATCCCCTTGTTCCAACAACTGATCAAAGATTTTTTTGACTGCTGCTTGATGATAATCATCTGTCGTCCGAATAAATTTGTCATAACTGATGTCTAACGTCTTCCATAATTTCTTGATATCCGTTGCCATCTTGTCCACATACTCTTGTGGGTCTACGCCAAGTTCATCGGCTTTCTTTTCAATTTTTTGTCCGTGTTCATCGACTCCAGTCAAATAAAACACATCAAAGCCCATCAAACGTTTGTAACGAGCAATCGCGTCACAGGCAATCGTTGTATAAGAATTCCCAATGTGCAGTTTGCCACTTGGATAATAAATTGGCGTTGTGATATAAAATGTTTCTTTCTCTGCCATGAGGCTCCTCCTTTAAAAATAGATTCCTACGTAGTATACCACAAAAGGTCTTTGCTTTTAAGAAATGGATGGTTACTTATCAGCAATTGTTTTTTGTTAAAAATGATCGAGGCACTCTTTAAAACATTCCAATCCCTCGCTAATCCGAAAATTGGCAGAGATCTTAAAAAACGTTCAATATCGAATTAGTCAATCACTTCTTATGTCGCCAAGAAAAAAATTCCATCTTGTATCAAGTTGATGATGTGAATAATGCAATTTTGATCTTGCGGATATTTTCCAATAAGGAGGATATAATTAGAAAGATTGAAAACAACTAAATTCGGGATAGTTCGATTTGAAAAGTGAGAAGCTTAATTAATCACTCTCCCCGTGTTTTGATTGACTAATCAAAACTATGTTTTCTAATCACTTTGGTCATTACACTATAGGATATAAACGCAAAGAAGAGATGCTCAAAATTAAGCATCTCTTCTTTGTAAGCATACTTTTGAGAAATCATGATAATCCCCCACCACAAAATGTTTCTTTTCACCAGTAGTCGCGGTATAGAAATGTTCATCTGAACTGGTATTGTATAGACGATACATAACCCCAACATTTGCTTCTTCTCCAGAAACAACGAAAATTAAAAAACATAGAAACAATACCAAGAAAACAAGCGAATTAATCTTTTTTCATTATTCGTATTTGCTTATTGTTTTATATATTGAAGTTGATAATTGTACCACTCATATACTCAGATTTATTCATTTTAATTAAAAGATAGAGTATTTCTAAGGCTATTTTTAGTTTATTCTGATGTATCATAAAAGTGGATTTAAAAACAGAGATCAAAAAAAATAATAACTTTAAAATAGAAGGAGAGTACACTTATGCCAAAAACATTGTCGCAAATCACACTTTTTACCATGGGAAAAACGAATCTTGAAAAACGTATTTTGAAAGCGACAAAGAATGGGACCAAGTCCTCAAACGTTTCTACAAAAACTCAAAACAAATCCACCGTTATAACAACCGTTTAGGCGACAGCAAAAGATATTTACTTGAAAAAACGACACCTATTGAAGCATTAGAAGGTCAACAATATAAAATTCTCTCGACCTTTGAAGATGCGATGGGCAAGGTGCATACGTGGAGTTTGCGCGATGCCGATCCGAATTCTTCGGCAACTAAAATCGATTCTGTCTTAGAATTGATGTCCTCTTTCACCATTTTTGAAAAGGATGACGTTCGACGTTTCGTTAAATTGGAAAACTCCGAAATCGACAACTGTACCCGCAATATCAAGATTAGAAAAGGAAAAATTGTGGAGGACGCGGATATAGTCGAGGAACTTCAACCAGAAGTGGGACTATCACCAGAAGCTGATTTGGATGATTTAACGGAGGAAGAAAAGCTGGAAATAGTAAAATTACTCCTGCCTGAAGGCATTGTTTTGACCGATACTCGCATGGAAGAACTCAAAGAAGACGTTTTGGCAAATGATTCAGACATTAATGCGCCAGAAAAAACGATCGCCGCTACAGCTCAAAAAGCTGAATCAATCAGTGGTTCAACCGCATCCGCTGTCAAAGAACCGCCAAAAGCCGAAGCCAAGAAACCCGCTGCACAGAAACCGATGGCACTTTCCGCAGAAGAGAAAAGCCCCTATGTAGATTATAAAAAACCGAAAAGTAAGAAGCAAAAACAGGTAGAATCCCAAGCTGAACTGTTTAAAAAGACCCCAGAAGGCAAACGCGCCTCGCGTAAAAAGAAGAAAAAACGATGAGTCCAGAGTAGTGTTGTATTGATAAAGTGATCGATAGAAACACCTTCTCCTATAGGGCTTTATTTGTCATGCAAAAAATGAATTCAATGGTAGAGTTTATATGTATGTTTTACCGTGAATATTTAAAAAGCAGAACAAGCACATTATCATGAACTGTAGTGTGTTTGTTCTGCTGTCCGTTTTTTGCTCATTAAGGTGAAAAATTTTTGTCACAATCCTGTTGATCAATTAAACTTTAGCGTCAATTATCATCCTTCAACAAATGGTGTTTCTGTGCAAACTTTCTCCAAATTTTCGGAGCGATAAACTGGATAAAGATCACATATCCAATAAAAAAAATTCCTGATAAGAACGCTCCATAGATTTCCTTCTTCGTTTTATATTGGCTGGGCGTGGTCGAGATACGATAAGGTTTATCCTTCTGATAATAAATATAAACCTGTTCGCCTTCTTTGCGACCCTCTCCATCCAACGCTACACCGTAGCTATTTTCTGGAAAACTAACCGTTTCGACGCCCCGCTCAACATGTACTGTCCCAAGCGACCGTCCTTTGCTGCTATGAATAAATTCTTGATTACTTTGCCAATTATCATAAGAACCGTAGAACATTAATAAACCAACTAGAATAAATAATGCACCACTAATTTTCTTTATCATTCCTCGCATCCCCTTCATACCTCGTTTCATTCTGGCTGACTTTATTCTATCATCCGATCGTTAGATAAAGAAGGTTATAAAAAAACAGCAAGTCTTCTTAGACTTGCTGCACTGATTATTTACGTAAGATTTTTTCCATCTTTCTGCCTTTGGCTAATTCATCCACTAACTTATCCATGTAGCGAATCTTTTGCATCAATGGATCTTCAATATCTTCGACACGATACCCGCAGATTACACCTTTGATCAAGGAAACATTTTCGTTTAATTGGGGAACCTCCGCGAAAAAGGTTTCCATATCGACACCATCATCTATTTGTTTTTGCAGGCCTGCCTCATCGTAGCCTGTCAACCAATAAATAACCTGATCAAGCTCATCTTTGGTGCGATCTTTTTTCTCAACCTTTTTCACATACATAGGATAAATTGAAGCGAAACTCATTTTGAAAATTTTACTCATTCAAAGCCCTCTTCTCTACATAAAATGCAATACAATTAGAACGATGCATACGAATACGACCATTGTTGTTCCAACGATTTTCATTTGTCTCATCTCTCGCTGAAATTTTTGTTCTTTATTTCTTAGCCGAGCGATATTTAGCTTAAACATGCACATAGTAATAAAATTTGTCAGTAACGCAGCAGTGATTAGGTACAATGATCCTTCTTTACCTAACGCTGAAGAAAAATACATCATCCCCATCAGAATCAATCCCGTCAACACTGGGCCAACATAATAAATAATTGATAGATTCGTGAGTTCTTCCTTCCGTTTGATTTCCTTTACTATGGCAGAATCTTCTACTAGTAAATCGTCTAAAGACAACTTAAATATTTTTGCTAACCGAAGAACGCTCTCGATGTCAGGGACTGTCTTTCCTGTCTCCCAATTCGAAATCGTTCGCTTCGATACAAAAATTCTATCCGCTAATTGCTCCTGTGTCCATTCTGCGGTTTGACGTTCTATTTTGATTCGTTGTCCGATTTCCATGTGATCACCTTCGATAGTCGTATTTGCTTCCAAACTACTGTATCAGCATAAAACTGTCGATAGAAAATCCTTTCCACCCTTGATCTATCAAGGGTTTTAGCGTATAGAATTAGCGTGTCACACCATCTTCTCTGGCAGCTTCTGCGACCTTCATCGTGATCAAATCCACCACATTTTCATCAAACGCTGAGGGAATAATATAATCAGAATTCAATTCTGAATAAGGGATCGAATCTGCAATTGCATAGGCACAAGCCAACTGCATCGCAGGGGTGATTTTCGTCGCTTCAGCTGCGAAGGCTCCGCGGAATAGTCCTGGGAAAGCCAACACGTTATTGATTTGATTTGGAAAATCAGAGCGGCCTGTACCAACAACTGCGGCTCCGCCAGCCAATGCTTCTTGATACGTAATTTCTGGTTCAGGATTGGCCATCGGAAAGACGATGTTTCCTTCATTCATTGAAGCGACCATTTCTTTCGTCACTAAATTTGGTGCTGAGACACCCACGAAAACATCTGCGCCTACAAAGGCATCCACCATTGTTCCAGTAAAATCTTTCGGCGTGATCAACTCTAGGATTTCTTTTTCAACAAAAGTCGCGGTCGTCATCGCTTCGTTCAAGGCGCCGTCCTTATTGAATGCAATGATATTCTTAACGCCAAGATCAATCAGCATGTGGATGATGGCACTCCCCGCAGCACCAGTACCGGAAATGACTACTTTTAACTCATGTGGTTCTTTTTTTACCAGCTTCAACGCATTGATCAATGCCGCCGTCACTACAACTGCGGTGCCATGCTGATCATCGTGAAAGACAGGGATATCTAATTCTTCGATCAACGCCCGTTCGATTTCGACACACCGAGGTGCGCTAATGTCCTCTAAATTGATTCCACCGAATGTCGGTGCGATTGCTTTAACAATTTGGATGATCTCTTTGGGATCTTTAGTATCTAAACAAATCGGAACAGCATCAATCCCAGCAAATTCTTTGAAGAGCAGCGCTTTTCCTTCCATTACGGGCAAAGCGGCTTCAGGACCAATATCGCCTAAGCCTAAAACAGCAGTACCATCCGTCACAACTGCCACGCTATTGCCCTTCCAAGTATAGTCATAGACTTTATTTTTATCTTCAAAAATCTTACGACAAGGTTCTGCCACACCAGGTGTATAAGCTAAAGATAAATCATCTTTATTCTGGACTTTGGCCTTACTCGTCACCTCGATCTTGCCACGCCATTTTTCATGTGCTGCTAACGCCTCATCGTAGATAGTCATTGTCATTGTCTCCAATCATTTTTTCTGGTCTGACCCAAGCATCGTATTCGTCTTCCGTTAGATAGCCTAGAGTCAAAGCGGCTTCCCGCAAGGTTGTTCCTTCATTGAAGGCCTTTTTGGCGATTTCCGCGCCTTTATCGTAGCCGATATGTGTATTCAAAGCAGTTACTAGCATCAAGGATTTATCGAGCAATTCCGCCATCCGCTCTTCATTAACCACGATACCCTTCAAGCATTTATCCGTGAAAGAATGCAAGGCATCGGTCAGCAAGCGGACACTTTGTAATAAATCAAAAGCGATCAACGGCAAATAGACATTCAATTCAAAATTTCCTTGGGAAGCTGCAACACCGATCGTGGTGTCATTCCCCATCACCTGAACAGCTACCATCGCCAGCGCTTCACACTGGGTCGGGTTGATCTTGCCAGGCATGATCGAACTCCCCGGTTCGTTTGCTGGCAGCGTGATCTCTCCTAAACCGCTGCGGGGGCCACTAGCCAACCAGCGGATGTCGTTAGCCATCTTCATGCAGTTAGCCGCCAATGCTTTTAATGCGCCGCTGACAAAAACAACCGCGTCACGGTTGGCTAAAGCGTGGAATTTATTGCTTTCACTAATAAAATGAATCCCCGTTTCCTCTTTCAACGCTTCGATAAATGATTCTTCATAGACTCTTGAAGCATTCAGGCCGGTCCCGACAGCTGTTCCGCCAATGGCTAACTGCCGCAATTCAGCGAGACTGTTGATCAGCATATTCTCATTGTGCTCAAGTGCCGAACGCCAGCCGCTGATTTCTTGTGCGAAAGTAACCGGCGTCGCATCCTGTAAATGCGTTCGACCGATCTTGATGACGTGCTGATTCTGTTCTTCAAGCTCCTCTAACACACCAATCATCTCATGGATGGCCGGCAGCAGTTTTTGTTCAATCGCAAAAGTCCCGGCAATATGCAGTGCTGTTGGAAAGACATCGTTGGAACTCTGCGACATATTCACATCGTCATTCGGATGGATCGCTAAATCCTTTTGACTTGCCAGATGAGCGATGACTTCATTCGCGTTCATGTTCGTTTGCGTTCCGCTGCCGGTCTGCCAAACGACTAATGGAAACTCTTGCCAGTTCTTTCCTTGCAGCAGCACGTCCGCCGCCTTTTGAATGGCTAAAGCTTTCTCCGCATCTAGTTTTCCCGTTCGCTGATTCGCAATCGCTGCCATTTTCTTGACTAAAACTAACGCATGCAATAATTCCGGCGGCATTTTTTCTCCGCCAATTTTAAAATTTTGGCGACTGCGCTCGGTTTGCGCTCCCCAATAGGCTTCTTTCGGCACCTCGATTGGCCCCATTGAATCTTGTTCTGTTCGTGTTTCCATTTAGTCGACCCCTTATAGTTATATTATTAGATACCCTTTTCCCTGCTCAGTTGTCCAGTATCCTGCATTCATTTTGTTCAATTATCCCTCATTTGATGTGAAAAGGGTAGAAAAAAAGGACAAAAACCCGTAGATTTTTGTCCTTCGTTCGTTATTTATCCCGTGTATCAAATAAGATCGTTACTGGCCCATCATTGACCAGCGCCACATCCATGTCGCCGCCGAATTCTCCAGTCTCGACCGTCAAGCCTGCTTGGCGCAAGCCTTCATTGAAGTATTCATATAAAGGGATCGCTGTTTCTGGTCGTGCGGCCTTCACAAAACTAGGGCGATTGCCTTTTTTCGTATCTGCATACAAAGTGAATTGCGATACACTCAAGACACTGCCGCCAACATCTTGCAAGGACTGATTCATTTTCCCTTCTGCATCTTCAAACACTCGTAATAAAGGGATCTTCCGAATCAAATAATCCGCATCTGCTTGCGTATCCTCTTCATGAATACCTAGAAGAATCATAAAGCCGCGGTCGATCTTACCGATGATTTTGTCATCAATTGCGACACTTGCTTCGCTCACTCGTTGAATTACTGCTCGCATAAAAACCTCCAGAAAGTTATTGTCATTTTAGTTTAATCTTCTAGCCTTTCGTTCGTTTCACACTGTACACATCAGGAACCGTTTTGATCTTATCCACGATCGAATACAGGTGATTCAAATTCTGGATCTTGAAGGTCAGATTGATCAGTGCTAAGCGATCCTTCGTCGGTTTTGCTTCAACGCTAACCAATTTCTTAGTCATACCGCTAACGATATTCAATACATCATTCAATAAGCCATCACGATTGAAGCCGTAGATTTCCAAATCAGCATTGTAATCCTGAACCGAATTGGTCGTATCTTCCCACTCCACTTCGATCAGACGCTCTTGGATATCTTTTTGCTTTGTGATGTTCGGACAATCCGAACGATGGATAGAAATCCCGCGGCCTTTTGTAATGTAACCAACGATGCTGTCCCCAGGAACCGGATTACAGCAATGACTGATCCGAATCAACAAGTTTTCGATCCCTTGGATCACAATTCCGCCTTCGTGGCGAACCTTGATTTTTTCTGGTTCTTTCGGACTGCTGACCATCTCATCCACAGCATCCCGCTGTTTTTGCTTCATTTGTTCGCGGCGTTCTTTTTCCGTCAGACGATTGGCAAAGGTCAGTGCACTCATTTCGCCAAATCCGATTGCTGCATACAAATCTTCTTCGCTATGGAAATTGAATTTGTCCAAGACATCAGAAAGCTTGTCCTTCGTCAGCATTTCTTTCGGCACAAAACCTAAGTCATTAATACACTTAACGACTGCATCATGGCCTTTTGACACATTTTCTTCACGATCTTGTGTTTTGAAGAAGCGTTTGATTTTATTTTTCGCTTTGCTGGTTTTCACTAGATTCAACCAGTCGCGACTTGGCCCAAAGGAATTAGCCGAGGTCATAATTTCAATAATATCGCCGTTCTTCAGCTTGTAATCTAATTGCACCATCTTGCCATTGACCTTGGCACCGGTAGTTTTATTTCCGATATCCGTGTGGATGCTGTAAGCAAAATCCAACGGACCTGAACCTTTTGGCAGCTCGGTAACATCGCCCTTAGGTGTAAACACATACACTTTATCACTGAAGATGTCGCCTTTAACACTCTCCATAAATTCGGATGCATCATAGCTTTCATCTTGCAATTCGATGATTTCACGGAACCAATCCAACTGTTTGTTGTCTTGATTCGTCTCTTGTTTATCGGTTTTGCCTTCTTTATACGCCCAGTGAGCCGCAACCCCGAACTCAGCGATCTGGTGCATTTCATGCGTACGAATCTGAACTTCGATCGGGTTCCCGCTTGGTCCAATGATCGTCGTATGCAGTGATTGATACATATTCGTCTTTGGCATCGCAATATAATCCTTGAAACGACCGGGCATTGGTTTCCATTTAGTATGGATCGCTCCCAACACGGCATAACAATCCTTAATAGAATCCACGATTACACGGATCGCCAGCAGGTCATAGATTTCATCGAATTGTTTCTTCTGATCCCGCATCTTGCGATAGATTGAATAAATATGTTTCGGTCGACCATAGATATCTGCTTCAATCCCAAGTTCTTTCGTCGCTTCCTTGATCTCATTGACGGATTTCTCAACAAATCCTTCCCGTTCGTCACGCTTGCTGCGCATTAGATGAACGATGCGATAGTATTGTTTTGGATTCAAATAGCGCAGTGCTGTATCTTCCAACTCCCACTTGATCCGGCTCATCCCTAAACGATCAGCCAATGGGGCATAGATTTCCAACGTTTCGCGCGCAATTCGCCGTTGTTTATCGTCGCGCAAATATTTCAAAGTCCGCATGTTGTGCAGACGGTCGGCCAGTTTTACCATGATAACCCGTAAATCCTGCGCCATCGCCAACAACATTTTGCGGTGGTTTTCTGCTAATTGTTCTTCGTGTGACTTGTATTTGATCTTCCCTAATTTAGTTACTCCGTCAACTAATGAAGCGACGTCTTCCCCAAATTCAACTTTTAAATCATCTAACGTAACCGGTGTATCCTCTACGACATCGTGTAAAAAGCCTGTCGCAACAGTGTGAGGATCCATATGTAAATCAGCCAAAATACCCGCGACTTGAATCGGATGGATAATGTATGGCTCACCTGATTTACGAATCTGGGGCTTATGGGCTTCATAAGCAAAGTCGTAAGCCTTTTGTACAAACGCCACGTGCTCTTTTCCCATGTACGTACTAACCATCCTGATGACGTCAGGACCGGTCAATTCAACTTCTTTTGCCATGCGACGTTTCCCCCTTTATTTTCTGAAAATGATTGCTCTTATTATACAAACTATGGTAAGCTTTTTCAATCAAATCAGTGCTGCAATTCATAATAGAAGCTCGCCGCGCTCAAAAGATACAACGGTGCGGTTTCTGTTCGTAAAATCCGCGGCCCTAAACCGCAAAGTTTCGCACCAGCTGCCTGGAAACTTTCAATCTCCTTCGGTGTCAATCCACCCTCGGGACCAAAGACGACCAATAATTTTTGTCCCGCCTTTAATTGCTGAAAAGTTTGAACCAATTGAGCCTGTTCTCCCTGCTTCGCTGATTCTTCGTAAGCGATCAAAACCGCATCGTAGTCAGTAAAATGTGCGATCAATTCTTTTTCTGAAGCAAAATTCACAGTCGGCAAAGCTTGTCGATGGGATTGCTCGGCTGCTTCTTGCGCGATCTTATTTAAGCGCTGCTGCTTTTTCTGCTGCTTCTTTGCATCCCATTTCGCCACCGAGCTCTCGCCAGGAAAAGCGATAAAGTCATGAGCACCCAGCTCTGTCCCTTTTTGCACGATCAGCTCCAGCTTCTCGCCTTTAGGAAAGCCGCTGGCAATTGTAACGTCAATGGGCAATTCCCGGTGCAAGTCCTCTTTTTCGACCTCTTCCAGTGTCACCTTCTCATTATCGATTGTCACGATTTTCGCTTTAACAGCGGTTTGGTCATTGAAAACAAGAAAAACCTGATCATCGACAGTCATCCGCATTACCCGCGACATATGATGATGCGCCTCACCGCTAATTTCTACTGACGGCTGGTAGGCCTGATCTATAAAATAGCGCTGCATCTTAATCTTCCTCTGGTTTCTTCAAAATAATCGCAAACCAATCCTTCTGTTGAAAGATTCGATCGACTTCAAAACCTTGAGTATACATTTCTTCCAGCACCATATCTTTTTTGTCTTCGATAATCCCTGAAACAATCAATGTCCCTTCTGGTTTCAATAAACGCCAAGCGTCTTCGACCATCAAAACAATGATATCCGCTAAAATATTGGCGACGATCACATCAGCCTCTTGCTCCACACCGACTAACAAATCATTCGCGGACACATGAATATTTTCAGTATTGGCATTTAGATCGACGTTTTCTTGTGCCGAACGAACCGCTACTTCATCCAAATCATAAGCATAAATATCTTTCGCTCCATAAATAGAGCTGGCGATACTCAACACACCAGAACCTGTTCCGACATCTAAGACCGTTTCACCGCCACGCAAAACAGTTTCCAATGCCTGCAAGGTTAGATTTGTCGTTGGATGTGTGCCAGTTCCAAAGGCCATTCCCGGATCTAGAGTAATGATTTTTTCATCCTCATGCTGCGCCTCGTATTTTTCCCAGCTGGGAACGATCGTTAAATAGCGCGTTACACGAACCGGATGATAATATTTTTTCCAAGCGGTCGCCCAGTCGCTCTCTTCCACTTCACTTACTTCCACGATATTTTTCCCGATATTCAATCCGAACTCCGGTAATTTTGTGATGTTGTCTTTAATGAACGGTAAAATTTCCGGCAAGAAAATCGTTTCTGGGAAATAGGCCATCACGACAGCGCCCTCAGCTAAGCTAGAAAAAGTTTCCTTATCCAATAATTCGCCATATTGATCCTCTTGATAATTTTCAAAATCCAAGGCATCTTCGATCGCTACACCCGATGCGCCAGCTTCCATTAAAATATTTGAGACAGCTTCAACTGCCTCACTTTCCGTTGTTACTTTGACTTCATTCCATTTCATATTTTTCGCCCCTCCTAGTTCCTAGCCATGATTTCACTTTTCAAAAAAATTATGACCTTCACCGCGTCTATCATTCATTCTATTTATCCTTATTCGACTCATTTAATAACTTGGATACGGCAGATAGCTACTATCTGTTGGCTTGATGGTCGCCTTGAAAACTGCATCGTCCCATTTCATTTCAAAAATCGCGTCTTCACTATCGTCTGCTAAGAAATCTAATAAGTCGCTTTGACCCTCTTCGATCACATCTTTCAAGTAATCAACGACAGCAGTCAATTCATTTTTCTTCATGCCCTTTTTTCCTTCATAAGGAATGACTGCCAAAAAGTCTTCTGGGGCATAAACTGATTTTTCAGGATCAACTAACAAAATCCCGTCTTCAAATTCAATGATTTCTTCTTCGGTCGCTACACCATCCACATCATCGATTTCAATTTGTCCTTTGTTCTCCCCGTAAATACGAAAAGCAATCTCAAAACTGCGGTTACGCGTGTCCCAATCCAACGCTAATTCATAATCGGGAATTTTCTTGTTTAAGTAACTGTCCAAATAAGTAATCATGGTTTCTTTTGCCATTATTATTTCTCCCATCCATTGTTTTCTTCTATTAAAGACTTTCGTTGATTCGTTATGTAAGGATTTCCCCGAACGACAACCCGTAAAGGGCGTTCCGTCCAAACTCCTTTATTAGGAATTCCGATACGCGGAAGTTCCTCGATTGTTTTTGGTATTCGACGTTTTTCAGGGACCAGATGCAATGAACTTGAAAAAATCGATTCCCCATATAATTCACGCTCAATCCCTAATGCCTCGACCAATTTTCCCGGTCCATCTGAAATTGCCGCGCCTGTTCTGCCATGACGATTAGCAATCATTTGGTCGACCCCTTCCACCGGCTCGAATCCGCGAATCATCACACCTTGGGGCAGACCTTCTGGTTGTGTGATCATATTCAAAATCAAATGCGTATGCATCGTATATAGATAGATCGTCCCAGGTTTTTCGTACATCGCTCGGACACGCGGAGTCTTGCGCATACCGTAGCTGTGCGCCGCTTCATCGTCGGGACCCAAGTAGGCTTCACAATCAACAATATAACCACCTAATCTTCCTTCAGGCGTTTCGTGTTCCAAATACATACCCAGCAAATATTTTGCGATATTCTCGGTTGTTTCCGTATTAAAATAATTGATTACTTGCTCCATTTTTCTCACCTTCTCCATGATACACAATAATCCTGCCGCATGCTACGCCCAGCAACCAAAACTCAGCAATCCCAAATGTTTGACTGGCTCGCAAGTCCTTCGTTTAATTATTTTGCCGCCATTATTAATCAACCTGCCACGTCTTCTCCTTTCTAACAAATGCCAGCTAGATTTTCAGAACCAGCAAAAGTTGCGCTGATAAAGCAAAATAGATGTAAAAATGCTATAATGAGAACATATATTCTGATTGTTAATCAAGGAGGTTTCTTATGCAGCAGCCATTAGCTTATCGCATGCGTCCTCGCAACCTAGATGAAGTTGTCGGACAACAGCATCTGGTCGGTACTGGAAAGATTATTCGCCGCATGGTGGAAGCTAGGATGCTTTCTTCCATGATTTTGTACGGACCGCCTGGTACTGGGAAAACTAGTATTGCCAGTGCTATCGCGGGTTCAACGAATTATGCTTTTCGCATGTTGAATGCCGCCACAGATACAAAAAAAGATTTACAGATCGTCGCCGAAGAAGCCAAGATGAGCGGCACGGTCATTCTATTACTTGATGAAGTCCATCGTTTAGATAAGACCAAACAAGATTTTCTGCTTCCGCATTTAGAGAGCGGACGAATTATTATGATTGGCGCGACCACGGAAAATCCATATATCACGATCAATCCCGCTATTCGCAGCCGGACACAGATTTTTGAAGTGAAGCCGCTGGATGAAGAGGACATTATCACCGCGGTCAAATCTGCCTTGGAAGATAAAGAACGCGGTTTAGGGGACTACCCGGTTGAATTGGATGAAGAAGCGTTGAGGCATCTAGCCCGTGCCACCAATGGTGATTTGCGGAGTTCGTTGAACGGTTTGGAGCTGGCTTCCAAGTCCACACCAAAAAATGAGGACGGAAAGATTCACTTGACTCTTTCAATCATCGAAGAATGCGTGCAACGCAAAGCCTTGACTCATGACAAAGATGGCGATGCCCATTACGATGTGATCTCAGCTTTTCAAAAATCCGTCCGCGGCAGCGACGTGAATGCCGCACTGCATTACTTGGGTAGACTAGTCGAAGCGGGGGATCTGCCGATTATTTGCCGCCGTTTAATGGTAATGGGCTATGAAGATATCGGCCTTGCCAATCCGGCAGCCGCAGCCCGAACTGTTCAAGCTGTCCAAGCCGCAGAAAAACTTGGCTTTCCCGAAGCGCGTATTCCTTTAGCAGATGCCGTCGTGGATCTCTGCCTATCGCCAAAATCTAACTCGGCCTACGTAGCCTTAGATGCAGCGATCACAGATATTCGGGCGGGAAATGCTGGCGAAGTTCCGGATCATTTGCGGGACAGCCATTACAAAGGAGCCAAAGATTTGAACCGAGGTATCGGCTATCAATATCCCCACAGCTTTGAAAATGCTTGGGTCGATCAGCAATACTTACCTGACAAAATCAAAGATGCGCATTACTATGAACCAAAAACAACTGGTAAATATGAGCAGGCACTCGGACAACAATATCAACGAATCGAAGAGTGGAAAAAGAAAAAATGAGCACAGTCGAAATTATTCGACTGTGCTTTTCGTTTTATTCGTTAGAAAGATACTTGGAATGAAGATCAAGGCTAGTGCGATGACAGAGAACAGAAAGCCCGCATGATAGGCGGATAACTCGTGAGTAATCGTTGGCTGCACTCCTTGCAAGACAGTCGCAACGACCGTAGCGATTATTGCCGAGCCAAAGCTTGAGCCGAGATTCTCGATAATGTTGATTCCTACACCTGCATCCGGCAATTCTTCATCCGCGAGTCCGGTGTAAGCATCGCTGGTTAACGGCAGGTTGATACCGCCAAAGCTTGTCCCACGAATGAACAAAATCAACGCGATCCAAACCATGCTGGTTTTGTCTGTGATAAAAACCAAAGGAATAGTCCCGACCAACGAGATTATCAAACTGACGATCACGACATATTTGGCACCTAGCTTATCAATCAGCTTACCGATCAGCGGTCGCGTCACCAGCATGCCAAGACCTTGAGGAATCAGCGCAATCGCTGCCTCCATTGCGGAAAAATGACGGAAGTTTTGGAAGAACAGCGGCAAAATCAGCATTGGTCCCATAATCGCGATATTGGCAAAGAATAATCCTACACTGGATGCCTTAAAACTCCGATGTGAAAAGATCGTCAGCGGTAAAACGGTGACATGCTGCTTGCGATAATCATAGACAATATAGACGATCAGAAATAACAGACCAAGTCCTGTCCAAATCAATGATTCACTATTCTTAAAGGTCGCGTGATCCGCCGCTTTAGTGATGCCATAAATCAGAGCCGCACTCATTGCAGATAAATCGAGAATACCAAAAATATCCAATTTACTCTTGCGGTTAAATGGTTCAAAGTTCGGCAATGTCCGCATCATCAAAGGCGCCGCGATCAAAATAATAAAGACATTGATGAAGAAAATCCAGCGCCAAGAGGCAGCTTGAATGATAAATCCGCCAAGAACCGGACCAAGGATCGGACCAAAGATCATGGGCGTACTGACGATTGCCATTACTCGGCCAATATTTTCTGGCCCAGCGGTTTTAACTAACAGAGTAGACATCAATGGTGTGATGATCCCCGCTGTAAAGCCTTGAAGTAAACGAAAGACAATGAAGCTAGTGACATTCCAACTGATTCCGGCAAGAACAGAGGTGACCCCGAAAAGAATCACGGCCCCGATGAAGATTTTCTTGCCATCGAAGCGGTTCATCAACCAGCCAGCAATCGGTACAGCGATAGCTAACGCTAACACGTAACCCGTAATTGCCCATTGGATGATGGATAGTGTCGTATGAAAGTTTTTGGTTAATTGATCAATGGCGATATTCACCATCGTAGAGTCGAGCATTGGTGCAATGGCGCCAAGGGCGATCGCCCAAGCTGCCGATAGAACCTCTTTAGGTAGTTTATTAGATGTATTAGATGTTTGAGTCATGAAGAACTCCTTTCTCGGTATTAAGGATTTATTTTCCTAAGAGGAAAATATAGATTCTCGAGCCGTATACCATTCCACTAAACAAGTTGAAATCTATTTTCTCTTACAAAAATCGAGCGGTCTTCGTTTTGAATTATTCTGCGAAAAGTGGAACTGGCATCCTTTCTCGGTATTTCGGTATTAAGGATTTATTTTCCTAAGGGGAAAATATGGATTTTCGAGCCGTATATTATTCCATACGGTGTTTTAAAACTATTTCATTTCTAGAATCGTTTTCGCTGCAGTCGAAGAACAACTCGTTTTTTAGTTTCCTAGGAAACAATACAACTATTTTGTTTCCATGTCAACAAAAACTAATCGAGTAAAAAGCAGCCTCTTTTTGAGACTGCTTTCATCCTTATTTGATTGTCAGATTTTGTTTTTTGATTTCTTGATCTAGATGCTGGTTATAACGTTCAAGAAAGTTTAGAAAGGCGTCGTATTGTTCGTCCTTTATCGGTTCAAAAACGGCTTGGTCACGATTTTCAAACTCTTTGTGCAGCTGTTCGTGAATTTCAAAAACTTTTTTTCCTTCGGCGGTCAGTTTGAAATAAATCTCTTTCTTATTATCCGCTTTTTGATAACTCTCGATATACTGCTTCTTCAGCATTTTTTTTGTCAATTTACTGATGGCTCCCCGCGTCATATACATTGATTCAGCCATTTTCGTAACATTTGGATATTTGTGTTTGCCGATAAACTCAATGCAGTGAACTTCTGAAGCCGCATATCCCGCTAAAGCCTTCTCCATCTTGACTTTGTCCAACCAAGCTCGCTTATTAAACACTTCGGCAAAGCCTTCAAGAACTTCTTCTTTTTTGTTCATGCGTTCCCTCCTCAGGTATTTTCCACCTTGTATGGCCCTATTCTAAAGAATTTTATGAACCATGAGTAACCAAACACTCCAACGAGCGCAAGACCATTCTAGGGTATTTTTGTTTCTTTTTCAACAAAATTATTCGACTTTAGTACTCAACGTCCAATGAAAGGTCAGCGTATGTTCACCACGCTTCTGTTTTTCTTTTGGAACAGACAAGAAGATTCCTTTTGTTTCATCCCAGTCATCGAAGTTTGTTTGCAATGACCCTTTTTGCATAAATAATGGAACTGCCTCCTCCAATGAAACGATTTTTCCATCCTCTTGAAAGTACAATTCTCCGATCTCTGAAGATTCGGCTTGAAGGGTCAATTGCCACGGAGCGCTCTCAGGTCGCTGATCTTCTACGATCAGTTCGCCAGATACTCTAGGAAAGAAGGAACTTCTTTTTCCTATTGGCTGCTGACCAAAGTCAAATTGCTCAGGCACAGAAAGCAGCTTTAAACTGCCTTCTGCCTTTTGAAAACCAGCTTGGATCTGATAATGATAATGGTCTGTTGGTTGCCAAGTATTTTCTTTTAATACATTCTTCTCGCCGTTACTCACAGTCAACTGAGCTTCTTTAAAAGAAAACTGATCGGTCTCAATAAATCTTAGGATCGGAGTGATTTTATTCTCAGCAGGAATAATCAACTTTCCCTTTTTACGATCAGCAATCCCCCAAACCTTCAACGGCAAAGGATGATTATTCGGCCGCAAAGACAGATCATGAGTAATTTTGCCTAACGAACTTTCTACTTGATAGTCAATAATTGTCGCGGCAACTGCCAATCCGATACTGGCATTCATGTCCCCCGTATAAACATGTCCCGTCTCGTCATAGCCGATAAAATTTTCCGGCGACAATGTGCTTTCAGCTCCAACGAGTGTCAGGACGGAATAACCTTTTTGCTTAGCAAAATAGTTTCCTTCAACTATTTCTTGCTCTTTTAGCCTTAACAAATGCCAATTTAGTTTTTCCTCTGACAATAAATCTCGCAAAAAAATATTCTCGGCGCCAGCCGGCGAATGCAGTTCTGTTTTTTTAGCGGCTGTAAGACTGCCGGTTTTTAATTTTTCAACAGTCAGAGATGCTCCTTCTTCTAAAGAAAGATCGCCGAACCGATGATACTCCTGTGCAAAATTATCTTCGGCTGCTCCGTTGCCGTTCAAAATTGATTTTGCTGATACCTTGTTTCCGATAGTTAATTGTGTAAAATTATCAATCATTTCGAATGGAATCTCTTTCTGAGCTCCCCCGATCGTTAAGGCGATCTTCGCCGTGCTGTTGGCGATCAGGCGATTCGTGAAACTTGTCAGATCACTGCCGACAAGTTTTTTGATTTCCTGAGCCGCTTGGATGTCTAGCGCCAGGTCATGGGTCAATTTTCCAGTATAACCATTTTTGATCATTCCTTGAATCAGAGCAAAACTTCCCTGTGGCGCATTGATTTCTAAATCCAGTTTGGGTGTATAGAGCGACATAGGGTTTTCGCCCCCGTCTCCTAATACCTCAAGTTCAGAAAAAATTTCTTTTGTTGCTAATTCGAAACCAATTTGTTTATCTGCACCTCCCAAACGATTCAATAGGCTGGCATTTCTTGGACGGGCTGCCGAAATACCGATTCCCGCAGCAAGCTTAGGCTCCCCTGTTACTTTCAGCGAAACATTGCCGCTGATCATTCCATTTTTGGCCAATCCGCCCATTATTTGAGTCGCATCATTACTTTTTGTAAAAGTTCCACCGCTAACGATAGTTTCAACATTTCCATCGATCATATGATTCGAGCGCACGCCATAGGAAGCTGCTAGCAGCCCTAGAAAAGTGCCGCCAGAGATTTCCGTCCGGGCACTGCCGAACATTCGCCGATCCTGATTGCTTCCCGCTACCGCATATCGTTCCGCTTTTCCACCTGTGACTTCAAGCATACTATCCCCATAAATTCGGTAAAATCCGCCGCCTGCTCCACAAACTCCGCTGCTTTGACCACCAGATAGACGCAACCGACAATTTCCTTCAAGCATCCCGCTGAAACTGCCGCCATAGGCATAACTTAACAATGCCTGGTTGATGCTCATTTCTGTTTCTCCTTTAATATAAAGAGCATTCTCCCAAAAATTTTGGCTATCCCCGCCACCTGCAGCTGCGCTAAATCCATAATTAGAACCCAGATTGTCCTCATTCGGTAAGCAGTTTGGATCAATTCCTCTTTCTTGAGCAATCTGACCCCAACGCTTGCTGTAAACTAGCGTTTCTTCACCTAAAACCAAGTGGATCTTGCCTTCAATTACCCCAGCATACCCAGCTCCGCTAACATTATTTTCAACACCCATTCCGCCACTGACGCATCCGCCCAACAAACGCGTGGTGACATTTCCTTCAACTAAGAAACTAGTCTGATCTTTTGCCAATGCCAACCGTTCAGCTGGTGTTAGTTGATCGTAATGGAGTTCTTCTGCGGTCCGTTTTTGCGGATCCGTCAAATGAACCTCCGGAACCAAATCAGGAGAATTTGTCAGGCTCGCTTTCTGTACGTCCATTCCTGCGCCCCCATCAATCCGCTTGAAAGATCCGTGATCGGCTTTTCCAGCATAAATGAGATTTTCGATTCCACCATGAATCACACCGCTGTACTGGTTTCCGCCGACAAAACTCCTGTCGCCTGCTTTAAATTGTCTAGTATCGATAGCCGTTGTGATGGCCTGATTTTTTCCAAAGATTTCACCTGTTTGGGAACCACCGATTAAAATCCCCGTTGGCGAAAAGCCGCCAGTTCCGTTGATTGTTGTATTGATAGGTCCGGTCTTTCCGTGAGCCACGCCACCGACAAAATTTCCCAATGTAAAACTAGCTGAACTGGATGTCAATTGATTATTTACTTCACCTGTTACTTCGGCGATATTCCCTTCAGACCCAAATCCGCCGCCATAATAATTACTCAAGGTTCCATTAAGACTTCTGATTTCAGTTGTGGGACTCCCAATAATTTTCCCAGCCAGCGAACCACCGGACAGTCGATTAATGTCTCCTGTCATATCAAGTATTTGTATCATCGGGTTTCCTGTCAGCGTTCCGGACTCGTTTCCGCCATAAATTTCCCACGTTCCGCCAATAACTTGCTGAAACATAAGTTTAGGATTCCCTATCAGATCACGGTCGCTGCCGCCAAACAATTGAGTCGTTTGGACATGCTGAATCTCTTCAAATGAAAGCTGATGCCCATTGCCGTAAATTTTTTCTGCTTGTAAAGTCAATTCTCTTAAACGAATATCTTGTCCGAAATAGCAATGACTTGGCAAATACAACTCAGCGTCAGGATCAGTCCCTTCGAAGGTCAGTTTTGCTGGCACACTTCCGAACGTAATCGTTTCAAGTGTAATATCAGATGGGACTTCATCAGCACCAATAGTTGTCTGACTAAGATCAAGCGTTCCGTCAATTTGAATCGTATAACTAGTTTCGGTTCCAAATTGATAAAGATCAAAAAGCAGTTTTTTAAATCCTTCAACATTTAAATCATAGTTTGTTTGTTGATTGATCGGTGGAAGAAGTTCTAAAGAGGCGGCCTCAGCTCCCGCTGTAAAAGGGACAAATAAAAAAATGAATAGATAGACCAAAAAATAAGCAATTTTTTTTGACATATGCGTCTCCTTTTTTATACAATATACGTATAGAAGACATAAATATTTTGGGTCGTTTCAAGTTTAGAGATAGAGACCCATTCGTTGCGTCTCAATAATGACTGTGCTATGATTGAGATGGAAATTCTGTGATGTGCGCGTTGCCTATTTCAGTGTTGACCGAACATTTTTATTGATATCTTGGGATCCGTCTTGTGTCAAAGTTGGTAACATGCCTTTTCATTTGGTAGTTCGATGCTTAGACCATGGAACCCACCTGCTAGATTTTGCGGGATCAATACTATCGGGTGAATAACGGCATCGACGGAATTTTCCATTTTTTATGGAATGAAAGCAATTTGCGTACTGCAAATTGCTTTTTATTATATTGGAGGAAAAAAATGATCCGCATTTTATTATTTTTACTAGCACTTGTCTTATTAATCTGCAGCTATTATTTGATAAAAAAACCGCAAGGACTTTTAGTGCTCTTTAGTAAAGAATCAAAAGATGAGTCTCGCAGCTTTTTACGTCAATTCGGCTATGTCTATGCACTTCTCGGAATTGTTAGTATCGTTGTCGGCATCATCAATCAACGAACGTATTCGATGATGTACTTAGTCATCCTTTTAGTGGTTGCGGCCATCTTCGCTTTATTAATGGGATCAAAAACAAAAAAAGGTTAACAGTACCATTTTTAAGAATTTTGATTTAAAATAAGGATGAGAAAAGGAGTTGGAAACGATGGATCAAGAATACAGTAAAATCATGGTGGCAGTCGACGGTTCTAATGAAGCAGAATTAGCATTCAAAAAGGCAGTAAATGTTGCAAAGCGAAATCAAGCGGAATTACTACTCGCTCATGTCATTGATACACGTGCGTTTCAAACAGTTTCTTCTTTCGATAATGTTCTAGCAGAACAAGCTACCGATATGGCGAAACAAACGTTAGACGATTATGAAGCTGACGCAAAAAGTGCTGGTGTCGAACACATCAGTAAAGTCATTGAATATGGTGCGCCAAAAGTGATGATCGCCAATCAAATTCCAGAAAATAATCAAATCGATTTGATTATGCTTGGTGCAACTGGCTTAAATGCGGTTGAACGTTTATTTATCGGTTCAGTTTCTGAATATGTCATTCGCAACGCTGCTTGTGACGTTTTAATTGTTCGGACAGACTTAGACAACAAAGTTCCTGAAGAGGACGAATAATTTAGCTCATTAAAAAAAGCCAACCTCGCGAGGTTGGCTTTTTCTTATAGCATTGACTTATATAGCGCGATAATCTCGTCCACCGTCGCATCTCGTGGATTCCCCGGCGAGCAAACATCTCGAAAAGCATCTTCAGCTATTTGCTGAACATCCGCTTCCTTCATTCCGATTTCAGTCAGGCTTTGAGGAATCCCAACATCGATTCCTAATTGCTTCACAGCTTGAACAGCGGCATCGCGAACTTCTGCTAACGACATTTCCGCTGCTCCTGCTACGTCCATCGCAATAGCAATTTCCCGGTATTTTTCACCGGTATATTCCTTATTGAAGTCCATGATCAATGGCAGTAATGTCGCACAAGCAACTCCATGAGGTGTGTCATACCAAGCCGATAATGGATGGGCCATTCCGTGAACTAAGCCTAAGCCGACATTAGAGAAACCCATACCAGCGATATATTGTCCTAAAGCCATTTTTTCTCGCGCTTCCTGATTTTCCGCAACGGAGTCTCTCAACGCATGACTGATAATTCCGATCGCCTTAATGTGAAGCATATCGCTCATTTCCCAAGCACCCTTGGTGATAAAGCCTTCGATCGCATGAGTTAAAGCATCCATCCCGGTTGAAGCGCATAATCCTTTTGGCATCCCCATCATCATATCGCTATCAACAAAAGCAACGACTGGAATATCATGGGGATCGACACAAACAAATTTGCGATGATTGTCAGCATCGGTAATTACATAATTGATCGTCACTTCTGCTGCTGTTCCAGAGGTAGTTGGTACTGCCAAAATCGGCAAAGCCGGTTTTTTTGTATCGGCAGGACCTTCAAGACTGATCACATCAGAGAACTCAGGATTTGTCGTAATGATTCCAATCGCCTTGGCTGTATCAATTGGCGAACCGCCGCCGATTGCCACGATATAATCCGCTTCGGCCGCCTGACAGGCTTTCACTCCGGCCTGAACATCCTCAATTGAAGGATTAGGTACGATGCCGTCAAATATCTCATAACTCAACTCTGCATCATCTAAAATCGCGGTGACTTTCGTAGCTACTTCAAATTTCAATAAATCTTTGTCTGTAACGACCAAAGCTTTTTTGAATCCGCGCTTCTTGGCTTCATTTGCTACCTCTTGGATCGCGCCCTTACCAAAATAAGATGTTTCATTTAAAATCATTCGATTGACTACCATTGTATTCTCTCCTTTATTGTGTTGTATTTCACAATTGATTATCCCATAAAAAGAAACCGCTTTCTGTGACTTCTAATTGTAAATTCTTGTCATAAAAAACAACGTCCATTATAAAAAAAATATTTTGACTTGCTTGTGTTTTATTTCTATTTATTCTATCTGCTAAAACTTAAATTTATTAATGACTTCCCCCTGCCGAATGATTTTGCTGAATTTGAGGTGGACATAATTTGTTGCACAACACAAAGCCTCGCGATAATTTTGAAAATCCTTTTCTTGTTTTTCCCCAGCAAGTGTTTCAACCTGTACAAGATATTTCATGTTCCTCTCCCTTTCCAATATTCGGCAGGCTTTAACGAGTCATCTATAAACGCATTCGATCTCGACTACGTTTGCACACAATTTCACATATATGTGTAAAAGAAACTGTTGCCAGTCTCTTTTACAGCTCAAATACTTGTTCTAGGTCTACCGCTACGGGTGAGTGGTCCAGATTTGTATCCATGACGTCTTCCATATAATCCCACCATTTACGATTGATTTCTGTGTCGGCTGTTTGAGCCCATTTCTCTTCATCTTCGATTTCCAAATAACCGAAGAGAAAATCTGTTTCAGGATCGAAAAAGATAGAATAGCTTTTTGCTCCATGTGCTTTCAACATTTCACGCATTTCAGGCCATAAATCATTGTGGCGTTTTGCGTATTCTTTTTTTAATCCAGGATACAACTTCATTCGAACCGCTTTTTTGATCATGCGTTAGGCACCCCGGCTTCAAAAAAAACTCGATTTGGTGTGATGCCGAATTGTTTAGCTAAAGCAATAAAGTTTTCATCACTAATCGTTTGACGCACACCACCTTGCGCCTGAACATAGGTATAGACTTGTGCCGCTTTTTCGGCCGTTTCAATCAAGCCGAAAGTTTCATCCATCGTACGACCGGCTCCATAAACACCATGAAATGACCAAAGCACTAAACGAGCTTGCTTCATTTTTTCGGCCGTCGCTTCACCAATCTCATTAGAGCCTGGAATCAACCATGGCAATACTTGAACACCTTCAGGGAAAACGACCATACACTCAGTACACATCTCCCAAAGTGTTCGTGTGATAGCTTTCGCGGTCATTTCATGGCTGAAAGTCATTGCCAATAAATGAGTCGCATGGCAATGCATTACGATCCGATTTTCAGGATCAACTTCTAAGCGGGCGATATGGCTCATAAAATGAGCAGGCAGTTCACTCGTTGGAACTCCGCCATCTGTATACCCCCAAAGTAAATCCACGCTTTGTCCGTCTTCAGCTACTCGCAAAATACCAAGATTATTGGCGGGATCTTGAGTCACATTTTTAAAATATTTTCCCGAACCGGTTACGATGAAATAATTTCCTTTAAGCGCTGATCCGTCAAAATCCATCGGAATATTCCGCAGTACATTTGCAGTATCCAAGTATTCTCTGACGTCCGCTTCCTCTAATAGATAAGATACGTTGCCGCCATTCCGTTCATCCCAGCCTAGTCGATACAGGTTGCTGGTTACATCTACCATTTCTTTGACAAAAGGTGCTTCTAAAATATTTTTCACGATTGATTCCTCCAAGTTTTATCTAACAAGGCAGGGAGGCAAGGCCCCCCACCAATTCATTATGCGTGTGCGAACTCTTTGTCTCGCGCTGATAAAATATCTCTTTCATAATTCATGACTTCTTCATACCAATCCATGCCGACTGGAGCATTGTTTTGTTCACAGAAGTAATTCCAAACATCAGCATAAGGGAAATCTTTTAATTCTTCGGTCAAAGCCATGCGTTTCGTATAATCAAGATCCAATTCAATGGTCTTCAAGTCTTCGATCGGTTCCAGCATGGCTTTCAATAGAGCTTTTTGAGTATTACGAGTACCGATGACCCAAGCAGCGATCCGGTTGATTGTGGCATCAAAGAAATCTAGGCCGATATTGGTCTTTCCTAGAAGATCATTGCGAACGATTTCTTTACCAATTTCTTGTAATTCATCATCCATAATTACAACATGGTCAGAATCCCAACGAACTGGGCGAGAAACGTGCAGCATAATTCCTTTAGAGAACAGCGCCAGTGAGGTCAATTTGTTTGAGATCACTTCAGTTGGATGGAAATGGCCAGCATCTAAGCAGATCAGTTTGTTTCTGGTTAAGCCATACCCCATATAAAATTCATGGGAGCCAACTGTATAAGCTTCAGCGCCAAGGCCAAACAGCTTGCTTTCAACAGATTCTTGGGTATATTCCTCATTCAAATCTTCCGCAAAGATTTCATCTAGTGATTCCATCATCCGTTTCCGAGGTGTATAACGATCAATCGGATTATCCTTCATACCATCTGGCATCCAGAAGTTGTCGATACAAGTTTGTCCGGTTTCTTTGCCTAAATATTCAGCGATTTTACGGCTGCGTTTGCCGTGTTCAATCCAAAAATCACGAACCTCTTTATCTGGGTGAGCTAAGGTCATTCCGTCTTTCATCATTGGATGAGAGAAGAAGGTTGGGTTGAAGTCCAAGCCAACACCTTGTTCATTAGCCCAGCTGGCCCATTTTGCAAAATGCTTTGGTTTAATTTCATCTAAATCGACAGGTTCATCGGTATCTAGGTAGATGGCATGCAAATTCAATTTATGGCTGCCTGGAATCAATGAAAAAGCCTTCTCAACATCTTGACGTAATTGATCCGGAGTGTGAGCTGCACCGGGATAATCTCCGGTTGCCATGATACCGCCGGTTAATTCACCATCGGGATTTAAGAATCCTTTTACATCGTCCCCCTGCCAGCAATGCATTGAGATTTTTACATCTTGTAATTTTTTCAATGCGGCATCCGTATCGACACCGATTTCTGCGTAACGCGCTTTTGCGTCTTCATAACGTTCTTCAACTGTTTTTGTCATTTCGTTTCTGCTCCCTTTTCTTTCTATTTATTCATTAAAATGATGAATCATTTTTATACGAATGATTTTGTTAATGATTGGTATTTCTCAATAGCACACTGGTTGTCTATCTGTGGTTGAAATTCTTTCATCGGAAAGGATTTTTTTATCCCTTCGCGTCCTTCTGCCAGTGTTCCGAAACCTTTTGTTGCAACCATTTGCACGATGATATTGCCGATGGCGGTTGCTTCACCCGGTCCAGCCAGAACATTGATGCCGCAAGCATCCGCGGTCAATTGATTTAAGAAATCATTGTTCGAACCGCCTCCCACGATATGCAATTGAGTAATCGTGCGGTCAGTAATTTTCTCAAGCTTTTCGAGTTCCACCGCGTAACACAGAGCCAAACTGTCATATATACAACGTGCCAGCTCCCCTGCCGTCTTCGGTATTTTTTGGTCCACTTCTCGGCAATAAGACTGAATCTCTGTGATCATATTTTTAGGATTCATAAAACGCGAGTCATTGACATCGATTAAACTGACGAATGCTTCTTCTTGGCTCGCCAGTTCAGCCAACTCAGGATACGAATACTGATAATCCTGCATTCTAGCTACTTCTTGGATCAACCACATCCCC
This sequence comes from Enterococcus malodoratus, assembly GCF_027659535.1. Classification (NCBI taxonomy): domain Bacteria; kingdom Bacillati; phylum Bacillota; class Bacilli; order Lactobacillales; family Enterococcaceae; genus Enterococcus; species Enterococcus malodoratus. The sequence continues at coordinate 137,644 of NZ_JAQDPG010000010.1, forward strand.
ATAATATTTTTCAAGAAACGGATCGTCCCTTGAACACCCCACTCATTGGTGAAGTTTGCCTCAAACGCTTCTGGAGTCGAAATACCTTCTTCGATCTCCACGCCCATCAATGACCAAGTCCCTGAACTAATATAAGCCCAGTTGTCACCTTTGCCCGGTGTTCCTACAACGGCCGACGCCGTATCGTGAGAAGCAATCGTGATGAACGTCGCATCTGGCAAATCATATGTCGGAAATTTTTCTTTTAAGATCGGACCTAAGATAGTTCCCGGTTCTACCGGGTTCGGAAATAATTCTTTTACAACATCGATCGCTGTTAATACATCCTCATCAAGCTTCCTAGACTTCAAATTCATCAACTGCATGGTTGATGCATTGGTCTTTTCTAACACCGCTTGACCAGTCAGTACGTAGCCCAAATAATCCGGCATCAATAATAACTGTTTGGCGTGAGCCAATTTTTCCCGATCTTCCTTGAACAATTGGAAAACCGTATTGAATGGCTGAAGCTGAATTCCGGTTTTTTGATAAAGCATTTGCAATGAAAATTGCTGATCAAATTCTTCCATCGCCTGCTTTGTTCGATCATCGCGATAGCTGACAGGTTGACTTAATGCCTGACCCTGCTTGTCCAGCAAACAGTAATCAACACCCCAAGTGTCGATACCGACATAGCACTTTTCAACGCCGCGTTGCTTCACTTTTTCCAAGCCAATCAAAATTTCTTCAATCAAATGATCCGCGTTCCAATAGTCTGTGCCGCTATTATCAGAAAAACCATTTTTGAAGCGATGAACCTCTTCCAAAGAAATTTTGTTGAAGGGATTTTTTTCTGAAAGCATCAATCGTCCGCTTGATGCACCAATATCTACTGCTATATAGGTTTCCGTCATTTTGTTACCTCTTGGCCATGAGGCAGATCTTCAGTTGCTTCTTTTGCAGCTTCGACACTGTCTCCATAACGCTCTTTCGTAATTTGTTCTAATGTTTTCCCCTGTGTTTGCGGTGTCCATACGGTTCCAATCACTAATGATACAATCAGCAAACCGATCATAACTGTCCCAGCAACGGTAAAGCCTAAGCTGGCTAAGATCATAGGGAAGATGATTGACCAAACACCGCAACTGCCGCGAACTAAGAAGAACATGATTCCTTGTGCCCCGCCGCGGAATTTAGTTGGAAATAATTCTGACGCCCACAAAGCATAGAAGGCTTGGGCCCCAATCCCTGCTGAGAGTCCCCATAAAACTACGAAAACTCCTAAGCCTAACCAAGACATCCCAACGAAGGTTAAGACGACCCATGAAACTACCGCCATTAAAGCGCCTACAAAATAGAATTTACGTTGATCAACTTTGTCCCCTAATTTGGCAAAACCAAAATACGAACCAATTGAAGTCAAAATCCACAAAGCTGCTTGCAGCATATTAGCTTGCGAATTGGTCAATCCGCCGACTGTTTCATAAACAAATGGCATGAAGAATCCCATCGCACCTGCTACTAAGTTCCAAAATAAATACACGCCCACTAAGAATAGAACTGATTTTCTATTCACAACATTTGAAAACAGCTCTTTGTAAGGATGAGCCTTTTCTGTTGTTGCTGCTTGTCGCGCATTTTCTGCTTCCCAGTCTTTCGATTCTTCTAATTGACGTTGCAAAATCCAAGCAATCAGTGCAACTACTACTAACGAAACAAACAATAAACGACTTCCAAGCAGACCTAATGGTGCCAAAATTACACCTAGTGTGAAAATGATCGCAGGCCCTAATGACCAGGCCAATTGAGAGATGCCGATATTGTGTGCCCGTGAATCAGGGTGGGCCATTTCAGCAATATAAGACCATGATGCGGGAACTCCAGCACCAACAGACAATCCCATAATTAAAAATCCTGCTAAAAGCATCGGAAAATTCATTGCAAAAATAATAAACAATGCGCCGAACATATAAATCAATAAGTTATAGGTATAGATGAATTTTCGTCCATACTTATCCGATAAACGCCCGCCAATTAGCGCACCAATCGCGGCACCAAAAGCATTTGCACTCAATGCTCCTAATAATCCAACCGCGAAACTACTTAGACCAAAATGCTGAGCCCATAAGGTCAGCCCGCTCGCACCTGCTACGATACAGCCAGAATCCAAATAGTTCGTTAAAGAAACTGCAATCGTTTCTTTTTTTCCTCCACCGCTTTGTCCGCTCATGTCTTACTCGCTCCTTAAATTTATTTACATGTTTATTATCGGAATTTATGGTTGCGTTTTCAATGTCGTGGATATAGAATGATTGTGACGAAATTACAGGGATGTGTTGACATGCATAAAATCGTAAAAGACTATTTACAGAACCATAATCAAATCGAAGAGGCGCAATTAAATAAGAAAAAATTCGTGATTGATATCCCCTCAAGATCCTTTCAAACGGCAGAAGACAACATGGTTTTACTCAAAGAATACTTTCTAAAAAATAATTCGATTTACATCAGTAAGCACCCGCGGTTTGCTCCGTATCCAGAACACAGTCACCACTTTTTAGAATTGAATTATGTCTATTCAGGAAAATCTGTCCAGTATATCAATGGCAGACGCGAAGTGATCAAGCAAGGAGAAATTTTACTGCTCGATCGCGGCTCTTCTCATGCTTTAGGTGAACATGGAGAAGAGGACATTCTGATCAACATTATTTTCCCAAATGATAAAGTCGATATCGATTGGCTGTCTAGTTTGAATGATAAGAATAGTGTGCTCTTCAATTTCTTAGCTCAGACGATGGCGACCCGTTCACGAAAGGAATATTTGATTTTCCGCTGCTCCCAAAATGAGCATGTTCAAATGATCCTCGATCAAATGATCGATAAATATTTCACCGAACCGATCTTTGCGAATGAGATCATTTCTCTCTACATTCCGATTTTATTTACAGAATTGATTGGCAATTGCACCTATGATTTTTATGAAGAGAAAAAGGATAAGACCAACCATCAGGTCGTCATTGACACCTTAAAATTAATCGAAAAGGAGTATGCCAGCCTCTCTCTGGAAAACGCCGCTCAGCAACTCGGCTATAACAAGAACTATTTAAGCAATATCATTAAGAAAAAGACTGGCGAAACCTTTTCCGAACTACTATCAAAACAGCGAATGAAGCAGGCCAAGTTTCTAATTGAAGGCTCCACGCTGCCAATCAGCTCGATCGTTGAATTGGTGGGTCTCAAAAATCGCAGTCATTTTTACAAACAGTTTAAAGCGGCCTATGGCGAGCTGCCAAATACTTTCAGAGAAAATAAAAAATGAGCCACAGAATTTCTGTGACTCATTTTTTATAGTTTTGAACCGATCACTATTCCGATAAAGCTTAACAGTAACCCTAATCCATATGATCCAAGGAGATAGCGATAAAACATCGGCCGATCCTTTTTCCATAAGACAAACAATTCAAAATTATAGGTAGAAAAGGTCGTGTAACCGCCCATAATTCCCGTGCCTAAAAATAAATAGACTGGATCAGACAGATGGAGACCAAAGAAAATTCCTAATAGCAAGCTTCCAGTCAAGTTGATGAAAAAAGTCGCTCTCGGCAGACGTTTGGTCTGAGGTTCAAAATAATTATTCAAAGTAAAGCGCAGCAGGGCTCCAATTGCGGCACCGCTGCCTGCCAATAATGTCTCGATCATGGCTCTACCACCTTTCTGTGATAGATCGCTTCACCGAGCACGGTCATAGCCAAGCCGCCGATAAATGACAGCAGCAGGTAAAGAAAAGCGAATCCGATTTGTCCCGCCTGTACTAATTTCATCGTGTCTAAAGCAAACGAAGAGAACGTCGTCAGGGCTCCGCAGAATCCAACGCCCATCCCCAAAACTAAACGAGCGGAAACATCGCTATCATTCAAAATATGTTTGACGATCCAACTAAAGATGAAACAGCCTAATAAGTTAACCAGCAGCGTTCCTAATGGAAACCCGCCTACCGCCGGAATCCAAACGCCTAACCAATAGCGCGCGGTCCCTCCGACAAATGCAAAAAGTGCAATGACCAAGTAGTCTAACATATATTTCAACTCCATTTATTTCATTCTTTCTCACTATAAAACGATTGATTTGAAGTTGCAAATAATACTTTCTTTTTCATCAATTGTTTTCAAAAAGTGCTAAACTAAGACTATCTTGGAAAAAGTGAGGGTTATGTATGAAAGGTATCATTTTTGATTTTAACGGGACAATGTTCATGGATTCTGATCTCCATGAAGCCGCTTGGCTATATTTACTCCAAAAATATTCAGAGAAAGAATTGACTGAGGAAGACATTTTAAAGAATCTTCACGGCAAAACCAACGACGTGATTTTACGCAACTTTATTTCAAAGGATCTGACCGATGAAGAGGTTCAAAAATTATCTGATGAAAAAGAGACTTTCTATCGCAAATCAGTTCTAGAAAGTTCTAACCATAAAGATTTTACAAAAGGCCTGCGAGATGTGCTAGATTACTTGAAGGCAAACGACATTCCTATGACGATTGCTTCGGCATCACCGAAGATCAACATGGATTTCTATTTCGACTACTTAAATCTAGGCAATTGGTTCGATTACGACCAGATGGTTTGCCATACTGGCAGTTTCCCCGGAAAACCCGCGCCAGATATTTTCCTGATCGCAGCAGAAAAAATCGGTGTTGAGCCAAAAAACTGTCTGGTAATCGAAGACTCCTATTCTGGATTACAAGCTGCTCACAATGCTAAGATCGGTACGATCGTAGCCATTGATCCCGATGGAAAAAACCGTGCCGTTCTTGAAGCCGAGGGTCTAGCAAAAGATGGCGTCATTGAAAATTTCACAACATTCATCTCCGACTATTTGAAATAAAAAAAACCGCAACGATAGAAAATCGTTGCGGCTTTCTTTTTTTCTTTTTAGACGATTTTTGCTCCTAAAGTATTCTTGAAATGATTCAACGCCCAAGTATGCCCTGTTGCATCAAAACTTGCGACAGCCTTTTCTGGGATTATCAATTGATACCCCAAGTTGTAGGCATCCACAGCAGTATGCAAGACACAAATATCTGTACAAACCCCTGTCAAACAAAGTTCTGTAATACCGCGTTCGCGTAACCGAATGTCTAGGTCCGTCCCGCTGAAGGCTGAATAATGACGCTTGTCAATCCAATAAACATTTTTCTTCGCTTGATTTGCTTGATAAAAATCAGCCAGCGAACCATATAAATCACGACCGCTCGTTCCGATCACATTATGCGGCGGGAAAAGTCTATTTTCGGGATGGTATTGATCACTGGGATCATGCCCATCAATCGCGAACACGATGAAATCACCTTGTTGAAAGTAACTTTCAGTCATAGCGACGATCTCTTGCTCAATTGCCTGACCCGCTTCCCCTGTGGTCAGCTTGCCGTCAGTTGCTACAAAATCATTAGTATAGTCAATCGAAAGTAATGCACGCATGAAATGTTCCTCCTCATTATTCAGTTCTTCATTGCTATTGTTTCATTTCAAGAAGTAAATCGGGTAAGTAACAAATTAGTTAGACTAAGTGATTTACAAATTCAATCACTAATTGTGCAGATAATGTTCCTGTACGATTAACAAATTCTTCGTGTGTTTCTGTTGCTTCGCTGTCAGCCGTGTCGCTGATTGCTCGCACGATCAAGAATGGAATGCCAAATTGAGCAGCCGTATGCCCAATTGCTGCCCCTTCCATTTCAACAGCCAGCGCATCAGGAAATGCCGCTTTAATCTCATAAATTTTTGATGGGCTGCTGACAAAGGTATCGCCTGAAACGATCAAACCAACATGTGCGGATTGATTCATTTTTTTGCTGGCTTCCAGCATCTCACCTTTTAAGTATGTTGAGCCTTCATAGTAAAGAGGCATCCCGGGAACTTGTCCAATTTCATAGCCAAACGTCGTCGCATCCACATCAAAATAGGCAACTTTGTCTGCAATAACTAAATCCCCGATTGAAAGACCCGTTCCGATTCCGCCAGCGGTTCCCGTGTTGATGACCATATTGACCTTATATTGTTGAATCAAAACAGAAGTCGTGATCGAAGCCAAAACTTTTCCGATCCCTGATTGCACAACAATCACTTCATGATTGCCCAGACTTCCAGAAATGAACAATGCGCCTGATTGCTCCCAAGATAATGGATGTTCCAAGCTTTCTCGTAATGCTTTAACTTCTGGTTCCATGGCACCGATAATACCGATTTTCATAATCATTCTCCTAGTTCAATTAATAAAATTATTTTTAGTTAAATACATTCGATGACTCCTACGTGTTTCGCTAAATAAAACACATCCGTCCGTTTAATGCATAACTAAATAAAGAATACAGCTAACATTACCACGATCAAAAGTAATAGAACAAAAATAATCGCCTTATTTAGTATACTACCACGTTCTTTTTGTTTCACGCGTTCACTGCTGCGAGACTTCGTGACTGGTTTATTCTTCTTTAATTCTTTGCGATAAACGTTACTGATTTCTTTCTCTCTTTTTTCATACGTTCGTTCAGCAGCTTTTCGTTGTTCCTCTGCCAACCGCTCTTGCTCTTCTTTTCGTTTTCGCAATTCACTGCGCGTCACCAGGGGTGATTGGCTCATGCGTGATCCTCTCCTTATTCATATAAATGTATTCATTTTTCTTGAGGAAAAATGAGTCTGATTTTCATGCCGTATATCATTCCTCTATACTTTGCCTGACGTTTTTAAACAAATCAGAACATTTTGATATCCAATCCAATGATCCTACTAAAAGAGGAACTGACATCCTTATTCTTATAAATGTATTCATTTTTCTTGAGGAAAAATAAGTCTGATTTTCATGCCGTATATCATTCCTCTATACTTTGCCTGACGTTTTTAGACAAATCAGAACATTTTGATATCCAATTCAATGATCCTACTAAAAGAGGAACTGACATCCTTATTCTTATAAATGTATTCATTTTTCTTGAGGAAAAATGAGTCTGATTTTCATGCCGTATAAATAGATAACCTTTAGGAATTGGCTTGTTTATTTTTTAATTGCAGCAATTCCCAATAATTTACTGCGAAAATGGTCTTCGCATCGCAAATCAATCCATCTTGGATCGCTTGTTTTGCTTCTTCCATCGTTAACTCGTAAAGTTCTAAAACCTCATCGTCATCTTGCGGTCGCGGATTTTCAACTTTGACCAAATCGGTCGCCGCGTAAATGTATAATTTCTCGTTTGAAAATCCTGGTGATAAATACATTTCATTTATGTACGTTAATTTTTCGGTACGATAGCCCGTTTCTTCTTCTAATTCACGCATCGCTGTTTTTTCTGGATGCTGACCTTCGCCGGGATCAATTTTTCCAGCAGGAATTTCCATGACAACCTTTTCTAGCGGTTTCCGAAATTGTTTGACCATGATCATTTTATTTTCTTTAGTGATGGGAATGATTCCAACGCCCCCATGATGGAAAACTAACTCCCTCTTAGAAGTTCCGCCCATTGGCAAGGCGACATCATCCAAATAAACATCAATGATCTTTCCTTTAAACAATTCTTTCCGTTCAATTGTCTTCTCTTCAAAATCTTTATACTCTAACATTACGACACCTTTCCCCCTTTTTCCTATCAAGAAATTAATTTTTCAAGTCGTATACCATCCCAAGAGTTTCTTAAAACTTTTCAGCCTAATTACGTAACCTATCTTCTCCCAATAATAGCTGCAAAAATGGCCTTGGCAGCCCGAGTAGCTGTAGCCCGACGGTTCTGCCTTATTGTATCACAGAAAATTCTTATGTTTTTTCTAAATCTGAAAAATCCATCTTTAGTCCGATACTATTTCTATAGAAATTCATGCTATGATGAGCGTGTAAAGAAATCAAGTAATTTGAATGAATAATGTGATGGGTTATTACTAGACTAGGAGGATTATTATGCGAAGTAAAATATTCCCAATCATCATCGCAGCAATCGGCATCCTCTCCTTTTTTGAAGGGGACTTCGGCGATTATATCGTCTTTTTAATGTTGGTCGTTGGCTTTTGGTTGATCTATCGTGGATTTAAAGGAAGAAAAGTACGTCCACAGAAAAAAGAGGAATTACCATTTCTGACAAAAGAAAAAGAAGACTACTATAAAAAATTGGGTATGAGCGAACGCGAGATCGAATTGTTCCGTGAAACAATGAATATTTCTAAGCAGCAAGTTTTATCTTTGCAGCAAAATATTCAAAAGAATGCCAAATTGAAAGCAATCGATTTACGGCATGACATGCTGAAGGCAACGAAAGCATTATTCAAAGAACTCGTAAAAGAACCAACTCGTTTACCTGAAGCCAGCCAATTTCTTTATACGCATCTTCCAAACATTGTTGATTTGACTGATAATTATGTAGAAATCAATGGACATGAGGTCAAGTCAAAAGAAGTTTATGGTAAACTAGAAGAAAGCGCTCAGATCATTGATCAAATGGCTGATTTAATCGTGAAAGATTATCAACAATTCGTTTCTGAAGACTTAGATGATATGGATGTTGAAATTTCAATCGCGAAAAAAAATCTTGACCACGATCCTGATTTGTCCACAAAATAAAAAAACAAAAATAGCTAAACAAAAAAATCTAGCTTAAGCTAGATTTTTTTCGAACAGGAGGACTCACAGTGGAACCAGAAAATAACTCACAAACCAAACCAGTAGACAGTACGTTAGACGATCTACTAAGCAACCCATTTGGCACCGATGCTTTAACCCCCGTTCAACAACAAGAAATCTCCCACTTGCAATCACAAGAACAGGCCGATCGCTTAGTGGATAAATTACCAGCCGAACGACAAGCACAAGCGCGAGAGCTATCGAAGAAAATCGATGTCAATGACTCGCAAGCCGTTATCAGTTACGGTGCGACTGCTCAAACCAAGTTGAGCGAATTCTCTCAATCAATGTTGAATTCAGTCTCTTCACAGGATATCGGTCCTGTCGGTGATTCATTGAATCAGCTGATGTACCGTCTGAATGAAGCCAATCCCGATGAACTACGCGTTGGCGAAGGCAATATTTTCCAAAAAATGTTCGGTAAAGTGAAACAATCGATATATGAGATTACTACGAAATACCAAAAAATTGGTGCTCAAATCGATAAAATCGCTACAAAATTGAACGTTGAAAAAGATGGATTGTTAAGAGATAACCAAATGTTGGAAACTCTCTATTCCAAAAACAAAGACTACTTTGATGCGTTAAATATTTATATCGCTGCAGCCGAATTGAAGATCGAAGAAATGAAGCTGACAACGATTCCTGAAGCAACCGAAAAAGCCAAAGCTTCCGGCGATCAAATGGACGTTCAAATCGTCAATGACTATACACAATTTTTGGACCGTTTAGACAAACGAACGTACGATTTAAAACTGGCACGTCAAATCACAATCCAGCAAGCACCGCAAATTCGTTTGATCCAAAATACGAACCAAGCGTTGGCTGAAAAGATCCAAGCCTCAATCAACACGGCGATTCCTTTATGGAAAAACCAAGTGGCGATCGCTTTGACATTATTACGTCAAAAAGATGCTTCTACAGCACAACGTCAAGTATCTGAAACAACCAATGATCTACTAAAGAAAAATTCAGAAATGTTGAAGATTTCAACGATCGAGACCGCCAAAGAAAACGAACGCGGTATCGTCGATCTAGATACATTACAACAAACACAAAACGACCTAGTCGAAACACTGGAAGAAACGTTGCGGATTCAAAAAGAAGGCCGCGAACGCCGCCAAGCAGCCGAGATCGAAATCGGTCATATGGAAAACGACTTAAAACAAAAACTAATGGAAATAAATTCCGGACAATAAAAAAAAGTTCGCACACCATCAGGTGTGCGAACTTTTTTATGCTTTCATATATCCTAATACGACACCGCCGACAATGATTAGCAGACAGCCGATAATGACATAATACAATTCTTTTTTAGTTTTGCGTTCGCCCAGCAGGAAGATTCCTCCCAATGTCGAAATAATGATCCCCATCTGAGATAATGAGAAACCAATCGCTAAACCGATATTTTGGACACTCAACAGCATACAGACATTCCCGATCCCCCACAATAAACCAGAGGCCATATTCCGCCATACATACCGATCAACTTTCGTTTTACGGAATGCGAAGAAACTGGCACCAACCAGCATACCGATACTTTGCGGTAAAATAATCGCTAACGGATCAAGCCCAGCCCAAGTGATGATAATCGTATAGACACCATAGCCAAAGGTTGAGAAAATCAATGCACGTAAACCTTTGCCGAAGTTTAACATGCTGTCGTCGGTTTGTACGCCGCTATCATCATCTTTGCGTGCCGTTAAATACGCACCTAAGACCAGTAAAGCTAACGCAATAAAACCTAAGACAAAATCTTTCGTCTTGGTCCATTCATGAAAGAACACTGCACCGGCGACGGTATTCAAAATTAATTGAAACCCGGTTGAGATCGGCAAGCCGACCGACACTCCCATGAATTTCATCCCGTGGAACTGACCGTTTTGTCCAACTGACCAAAAGAGACCTGACAAAAAACCAATTAATAAAATCCAACTACTCATTGCCGGTTGAACGATAAAATAGGTCACTAACGCAAAAACGAAAGCACCCATCGTCATTCCTAAGGTTTGCTGATTGGCGTCTCCGCCTAATTTCCCGCTCACCAAAGCAATGCTTCCCCATGCTACCATCGGTATTAGGGCAATCAAAATACTCATAAACTTACTCCCTTCAATTCACAACTGGAACAGTTTAGCGAAAAAAAGGAATTTTGGCAATCAAAAACTGAAAATTTACCGTTCTTCATGATAATAATCTAATCGAGGGAAAAATAAGGTCATCGTCGTTCCCTCATTCATCGTTGACTCTGCTGATAAAACCACGCCAAGCTTCTCTGCTAAGGTTTTAGCTAAATACAAACCGAGTCCGGTAGAATGCTGCTGCGCCTTGCGACCATTTTCACCAGTAAAACCTTTATCAAAAATCCGCCCTAAATCCTCTGGCGGAATGCCCATACCGTTGTCTTTTAAGATCAACGCAACACCGCCGCTTTTCGTCTCAAAGCTGATATTGATCTGACCATGATCGGGCGTATATTTAATCGCGTTGCTCAATAATTGCCGGAAGATGAACTCGATCCATTTGGCATCCGTCAGAACTTTGGCATCCTCTTCAGCCAAAGTCAGCTGCAAGTTTTTTTGGATAAAGTAGTTCGCCTGACTGCGTATAATCGGTTGAATAATTTTTTTCAAAGAATACTCTTGAATCAAATAGTCATTCACAAATTCATCCGAACGAGAATAATATAAAATCTGCTCGACATATTCATCGATTTGCTGGACCTCATTTTGCAGCAGAACAAATTTATCATCTGGAATATCAAATTCAATCGAATTCAAAATCAGATCCACCGCTGCCAACGGCACCTTGATCTCATGAATCCACGAATCTAAATAATCCTTCTGATCTTTTTGGCTATTTAATAATTGCTCCATCATTGAGTGATGTTCTCGAACTTGCTGGTTCACGTATTCTTGAATCATACGTTCTTCGTTGTTCGTCGCGGCCTCGACAAAATGTTGGAGATGGGAATCTTCTTCAGCATTAAAAGCCTTATACCATTTTTTTCGCCGATAATAATCAATTGTGAAAAAAAGAAAGACCAAAAACAATTGCAGGATCAATAAATAGCCGAGATTATCCCAAAAATTATGCAGATCCGGTGTCAACCAAACCATAAAGATCAACAGTAAACTCAACACCGCCCAGCCCAATAAGACGAGCAATCGATCTTTTAAATACTTAACAAATGTCATACTTACTCCTTTTTGATCATAGATGATTTCACGAAATTATCAAGCTATCAGATATAGTGGCTTTAACATTATGGAACAATATACCCCTGTCCAACTTTCGTTTGAATATAATCATCAATTCCCGCTTGCTCGATCTTGCGGCGCAGACGATTAATATTTACCGTCAATGTATTATCATCCACGAAACGTTCGTCATCCCACAGCGCCCGCAATAATTTGTCACGGCTTAATATTTTGCCGTGCTGCTTCATCAAAATGAATAATAAGCGGTATTCGTTTTTGCTGAGGTCCACAACTTCTTCCTTAATAGTCATGCTGCTGTTGTCGATATTCAAGGTGATGCCGTTATGTTCCAGCTCCTCACCGCTTTCGGCGTAGTTATAAGAGCGGCGCAATAAGGCATTGATTTTTGCTACCAAAATATCAACTTGGAACGGCTTCGTAATATAGTCATCCGCACCCATATTCATCGCCATGATTTGATCCATGTTAGTGTTTCGGGAAGAAATAAAAATAATCGGAACCTTGGAAACCTCACGAATTTTTTGACACCAATAATAACCGTCAAAGACCGGTAGATTAATATCCAACAAAACAAGCTGTGGCGCAATCTGTTCAAACTCCTCAAAGACTTGATTAAAGTCCGTTGTTTGGTAAACGTCGAATCTCCATTTCGTTAATTCCTCACCGATCAATTGACGAATCACCGCTTCGTCTTCAACGATCATGATTTTTGCCATTGTATTCCTCCGCTTTCTTCTATTTATCTGACTTCACGAACCAGCCTAAATATAATAGGCCGGTTCGCAACGTCATTTTTACCATCATATCAAAGAACCGGTAAAAACTGAAAGACGATCCTTATTAAATTAATTTTTAGTAAAATCAATAAAGCCTAGATTGTCATCAATCATGCCGCCTTCACCTGATAAGCTAAAGGTACTTAAACGCGGATTAAATTTGATGCGCATTTCTGCTTGCAAATCTTCTTTTGAATAGCCCTTGATCCAAAAATCACCGATCTCTGATGGGATTTTTTCATCGTAATCGGCTTTTTCCATCTCATTTGAAATGACGTTAATGGAGAATTGCGTTTGCATATGGATCATGGCGTGTTGCGAATAGGGTCCTACGCCATCTTCAAACGTTAGCAACAAAATTTTATCTGCCCCTAAGTGTGCGGAAAGTCTTTCTTTGGCTGCTTCATCTAGTGTAATATTCATAACTATCTCTCCTAACTCGTTTTAGTAGATCCTTTTCTTAAAAAAATAGTTCCCAGGTTTTTACTCTTACCTCTGACAAATTCCAATCGCTCAAGTCTTCAAAATTTGGACTGAGAGAAAGCCCCTTCATCTGATTCTTATCATCAGACGAAGAGGCTCATTTTGCAAGTATTCTTACTTATTTAATTGCTGATTAAGTTTAGTTAAATCAATTTGCGAATCCTGCGCTAAAAGTTTGCGGAAGATCGGTAATTGTTTTTGAATCTGACCGGTTTGATCATTTTCCACCTGCATGACTAATAAAGGTTCATGCAAACTCAAACGCAGCAGCATCCAGCCTTTTCCATAAGGATCATTCACAGAGAAACGCACACCTTCTTGGTTTTCAGGATTTTCTGAGAAACCAGTTTGCTGCGGCAATTCTTTACGGAATTTTTCGATCATTTTTTGACCCGCTTCTTTGTAATCCTCGCCTGCAATCGTATAGCGAATTTCCAAAGTTTCCAACGGTTGTTCTAACTCTGCCATCAAATCGGTCAGCTCACGCTGCTCTTCTTTTAATTTTGGCAGCAGCATCAACACCTTCGCGATCACATACGCACCATCGTCTAAGAAATAATTTTCTTTAAAGGCTGCGTGAGAACTAGTTTCGATCGCCAGCTGACAATCAATCCCCTCTTCATTTAATTCGATCGCTTTGTTGATGACATTCCGATAGCCTGAAATGTAACGATATTGTTTACCGCCTTTTTCCTCAATAAAGCGTTTCAAGTGATCTGATGTTGGAGAGTTGGTAACAATCGTGCTGCCAGAGTATTCTTTTAATACGATCGCCGATAACACAGCGATCAAATTATTCCGATTGATCATTTGCCCATCTTTCGACACGATCGCTGAACGATCGACATCTGTATCAAAAATCACGCCAAGATCGGCTTGGTTATCCAGCACAGCCTGCTTGATACTTGCCATCGCTTCTTTATTATCAGGGTTTGGAATATGATTTGGAAAATTGCCGTCAGGCTCTAAAAACTGTGAACCGTTAATATCGGCACCCAAAACTGCCAAAACCTTATCCGCGAAATATCCTCCGGCGCCATTTCCAGCATCGACGACAATTTTCATGCCCTTCAATGGCTGTTCACTACCGCTGCCGCGTTGGATTTTTTCAACAAGATCGGCTGCATAACGAGATAATAAGTCCGCTTGCTTCACACTTCCAACCGCTTTTTCACCAGCTTCAGTATGAGTCAAAATATAGGCGATATCACTTTTTTCCGCTCCGCCAGTTTGACTGAAGATCTTGATGCCATTGAAATAAAATGGCAAATGACTAGCTGTCAGCATAATCCCGGCATCACAAGCAAACTCTTCAAATTGCGTCGCCATAAATAGTGCTGGTGTCGTGGCCAAGCCAAAATCCAACACTTCACAGCCAGCTGATTCAAAAACTCCTATCATTGCAGTTTTTAGTTCTGGTCCGGTCAAGCGGCTATCATGTCCGATCCCAATCTTGAACGGACGCTCCACACCCTTGTCTGCTAACCAATTAAGAATTCCCTGAGCGATTAATTGAACTTCTTCTGTCCCTAAATTCTTTACTTTATCCTCAGCTGTGATAGCGATTCCACGAATATCTGAACCGTTTTGCAATTTTGTTAACTCCATTGATCATTTCCTCCTTATGCATATTAATGTGTTTATTCTTTTCAGCTTACCTTTATACTGCGTACCATCCAACTACGTGATATTTCGATGCACTTTCTATTTCACTAATTAACCAGTCTGAGAAAAGTTGGACTGGCTTACTTCCATTCTACTTTTAGTCTATTATACCAAAAATCCCGAAAAAGAAAGCCTTTTCGGGAAAGTTTTATTCATTTAAGTAAATTTTACTATTTTAAATAACTCGTGACTGCGGGTTCTTTTTTGCCTCGCGTTTCTTTTGCCAGCGAATTCGCCAATCGACCAATTTATCCATTACAAAGGTCAATCCCTTGAATAACCAATAAATTCCAAAGGTCAAAGGAATAACGAAAAACAAATTACGATTCCAAAGCTTATCAAAATCGAAGAATGTTCTAAAGAATAGATAACAACTTAGATAAGCGCTGCTCAAAACTGCAATCAACGCAATTTTCTTCTTATCCAGAGGGAATGAAACCTTATACAAGACCAGCAAACCAACGCAACCAGTTAAAAAGACCGACATTGTCGATGTCGCTTGATAATCTAACTCAAACAAAACATCAGCCAATTGAATAATCATTACGGCACTAACGACCGTCAAAGCTCCTGGCAAGGAGACTCGTAAAATATTATTCAAGAAATCCCCTTTGATTCGTTCATAACTTGGTTTCAATGCCAAGAAGAAGGAAGGAATTCCCACCGTTAACGCATTGATCGGTGTCAATTGGACTGGTTCAAAGGGATACGGACTTGCGATGATCATAAAGATGACCGCCAACATTAACGAATAGATCGTTTTGACTAAATACATAGAAGCAACACGTTCAATATTATTGATCACGCGGCGCCCTTCATTCAAAACATTTTGCATCCGGGCGAAATCGGAATCCAATAAAATGACATCCGACGCGGCCCGTGCAGCACTACTTCCGTTAGCCATGGCAACGCCAATATCGGCTTCTCGCAAAGCAAGTACATCGTTAACGCCATCACCTGTCATACAGACTGTGTGATTTATTTTTAATGCTCGAATCAGAGATTGCTTTTGTTTTGGGGTAACACGGCCAAAGACCGTCGTGTGATTGACTAACGCCGTATAATCAATCGGTTCATCTAAACTAGACATATCGACAAACGTCTCGGCGTTTTTAATTCCGGCTTTTTGCGCGATTTTTGAAACGGTCAGCGGATGATCTCCTGAAATAACCTTCAACTCCACATCTTGTTGGGCGAAATAGCCAAATGTCGTCCGTGCATTTTCCCGTAAATTATCCGAGATAATCAACGTTGCAAGCAGACGCGGCTCATAGGTCATTTCTTCCTCCAACATTCCTGGATACTCTACTAATACAAGTACCCGCTGCCCAGCCTCCAAATAAGGCTGAAGCTTATTCTGCAGCTCGTCCGACATATTCTTAAATATAAATTCTGGTGCACCGAAAGCAAAGCTCCCTTGATCCTTAAATGTTGCCCCGCTCCATTTGCGTGCTGATGAAAAGGGAACAATTTTTTCTGCTTGCCAATCGTCAGCAGGTGGAAAAGCTTCACGTAAAGCTTTTGCCGTCGCGTTCTGATCTTTTAAATGATGCAGTAACGCGCCCATGATCGTGTGTAATCGATCGTCTGAGATATCTTCCAATAATGCATTTTCAAATTTCAACGTTCCATCAGTGATCGTACCAGTCTTATCCAAACAGATCACATCGACTCGAGCCAGAGTTTCGATCGAAGGTAAAGCTTGAACCAAAACTTTTTTTCGAGCTAAATTTGCCGCACCGACCGCAAAGGCCACGCTTGTCAACAGCATCAAGCCTTCTGGAATCATACTAACCAATGCAGCAACGGTTCCTAAAACCGCTTGTTTGATTGAATCTGATGCCTGATACTGACTATAAAAAAGACCTAATCCGACTGGGATGATGACGATCGTTAAGACAGCGATCATCCGGCTCAGTACTTTAGTTAATTCTGAACTGCCGGTTTTCTTCGTTTTCGCTTCACTAGTTAATTGTTCGGCAAAATTATCTTTCCCTACAGCCGTTCCTTGATAAAAACATTCGCCCGCTGTCACAAAGCTTCCGCTGAACAGCTTATCTTGCTTGTTTTTTTGTACGCGATCCGCTTCACCTGTCAGTAATGACTCGTCCACTTCTACGCCAGCTCCAGCTAGTAAACTGCCGTCGACCGGCACCTGATCGCCATTTTGCAAATAGAGAATATCCCCTAAAACGATTTCCTCTTGATCGATCTGCTGCAAGCGGTCATCCCTCAATACAACTGCCTTGGTTTTAGCCAAGACCGATAATTTATCGATCGTGTGTTTTGCCCGCAGCTCTTGAATGATCCCGATTAATGTGTTGATGACTACTACTCCGAAAAACAATGTATTCTTCGGCGAACCTACTAGCAATACCAGTACTGCCAATACCAAATTAAGAATATTAAAAATATTGATCGTATTCTCTTTAATAATTTCCTTGTCGGACTTCAATAAATTGTCTTCCACTTGATTGATCTGACCTTGTTCCGTTTTTCGCTGAACCTCCGAATTGGTTAATCCTTTTAGTTCTGCTGGAATCTCGACTTCATCAAAATTTTCTTCCACCGTTTGAACTTCTTCTTTTTTCTTCATCCGGTTTCACCCCATCTCATTTGTAACAAACGCTGTTTTTACAGCGAAAAATGTATTTATTACTCTATGTTTATCTTACCACGACTTGCATTTTAAGTCGGTGTTGAGCATTGAAAGCTATCATCTCTTAAACTATTTATGGATAAACAAAAAAGCCGCAGCAAGCCGCGACTCATTTTTGAACAGAATAAACGTAATGGGGCATGGTGACTCCGCGATAATGTTTAACGAATTCGCCGCTGCGAGTCATTCCATTTCGTTCGGCGACTTTTTGCGAAGCTGTATTTGTATCACGAATGATCGAAAAGACTTCTTCCGCGTTTAATTGCTCAAAAGCATATTTTTTACAGGCCTCGGCTGCTTCGATTGCATATCCGTGATGCCAAAATGCTCGTTGAAATAAGTAGCCGATCTCTAAAACCTTCTGACCAGCAAAATCTTGCCAAGTCAATCCACATTGCCCAATCATTTCATTGGTTTCTTTTAAAACGACCGCCCACAGACCAAAGCCCTCGCGTCGATAATTATCAAGCTGTTTCTCTAACCAGCTTTGAACCTCCGTATCATCGAAAGCTCCTTCATAAGCAACCATCGTTTGTTCATCCTGCAGAATTTTACTCAGTGAATCCAGATCCGATTGCTGCAATTCACGCAAGTAAAGTCTTGCTGTTTCGATAATCATTCACTGCCTCCTAACATGACCCAACAAAAAACATGCCGCAGGTAAACCGCGACATGTTTGGTTTTAAATATCTTTCGGTACGTAAAAACTGCGATTATCCATTCCAAAAATACGCTCGGTGTACGTTCCCGGATCTGTATTTTTTACAGCGCTGGAAATCATTTGCATCGATGCATCGATGTTATCGATTTGATGTAAAATCTCTGCTTCCATGATACGCGGCCGTACAGGTGAACCGTACTCTAACAATCCGTGATGAGACAAGACCATATGACGCAAAATCACGACATCTTCGTCCGCATCATCGATCTTCAATTCGGCACAGGCTTTGGTAATTTCTTCATCCACTAAAACTAGATGGCCGACCAGATTTCCGACTACTGTATATTCGGTCGAAGAAGGACCCGTCAACTCGATTACTTTACCTAGATCATGAATGATGATCCCTGCGTATAGCAATGAAGCATTTAATTGCGGATACTCTTTCGCGATCGCTTTGCCTAGTCGCAGCATCGTTAATGTATGGAAAGCCAAACCGCCGGCAAATGCGTGGTGATTTCTTTTGGCTGCTGGAAACTCGAAAAATTCTTTTTGATATTTATTCAATAAGAAACGAACGATTCGATTCCAATGCGCATTGGTAATCTCGAACAGCGTTTGATTGATTTCTTCTTCCATCTCTTCGCGTTTGATTGGTGCGCGCTCCATATACAACGCAGGATCATTTGGTTCCTCTGGTTTTGTGGTACGAAGATGAATGATCTTCACTTGCGGATTGCCTTGATACATTTCTCGCTTACCATTCAATAAAACGACTTGTCCGGCTCTATAACGCTTGATTTCTTCTTCGGACGCGTCCCAAAATTTACCATCGACCGTTCCAGAAGTATCTTGGAAAGTAAACGCGATAAATTTTTTGCCGTTTTTAGCTAAACGAACATCGGCATTTTTGATCAATACATACATTTCAAATTGCTCATCGACCGTTAATTCTTTGATTTTTTTCATCGTTGGACTCCCTTCAATTCCCAGACTGGCTGGTGAAGCTCTTGGTAATAGCTTACCATTTCTTGGTCAGATGACAAACAAATGACCTGATAATTTTGACTAAATTGCTGTAATAATTTAGCAAATTGATATTTCCGCTGATGATCGTAGTGCAGCCAGCCATCGTCAATGATTACCGGACATAGCGGATGTTTCTGCTGCAAGGCCAAATAAGCAAAACGAAAGGCCATCATCACCTGATCTTTGGTTCCCGTCGAAAGATTATAAAGACTCAGCTGATCAACGGTCAAAAGACCTTCCGAAAAGTCTAAACGGCTATGCGCATTGTTCGTCAACTCTTGGAAATAGCTTGTCGCCTGTTTCAGGAGTTCCGGTAATTGCTGCTCCGATAATTCTGTCGCGATGTCTTGCAGCAGTTGATTCTCCAACTTAGCCACCGCGTAATCTGAAGTCAATTTTTCTACCAGCGCCCGTTGCTGACTGACTTGCTGATAAAGATTATCCAGCGTCCCGTCAGCCTGCATTTGTTGAATTTGCAAGCGTGAACGCTGCTCTTGTTCCTGTGATTGATGGAGCTGCTGTTCACCCGTCTGAATCTCCTGTTGTAAGATACGTAAGGCATCATCAATTTCTGCCAGTGTCGTTTCTTTTTCAAACAACGGAGCGACGCTCTCGGTTAATTCGTTCAAACGCTGCTGTTTTTGTTTCACTTCTGCTTCTCGTTGTAAAAATGCTGGGATCTCTGATGGGTACGCCAGCCGGAATTTTTCTAATAATGATTGCTGCTGGGTTAAAAGCTGTTGCTGCTGCTTCTGTGTTTCGTGAATCCGCTGCTGCAGGACGGTATTTTCTTGGTAGGTCTGAGCAAAACGAATCTGCTCCATCTCTTTGGCAAATTGTTCCAAAATCCGCAATTTATCCGACAGACTTTTTTCCTGCAATGGCAGCCATTCTGCTAAAAACTCAAAGCGCTGTTCTTGCTGCATCAATTTTTGCCGCAAATCTAATTGACGTTGTTGCAATTCTTTATTCGTCTGAAGCTGCGCTAAATAATTTTGCGCACGTTGGTTTTCTTGGACTACCGCAAACTCATTCCCAGCTTCGGATAAGTTTCTTTGCCGTAATTCCTTTTGAATTTGATCAAACAGATGCTGTACCTTACGCTGACTTTGTGTGGTTTTTTCGGACAGCTCTGCGACTTGTCCTTCATAAACATCCATTTGTCCCAACTTCTCTTGCCAAGCATCCTTATCCGCGGGTTTGTTTTGCCTCAGCACACCGCCGATCACACAAGCGACTGCTGCCGCCAGCACAATATAGCGCAAAGGTACCGGCAATAAGAAGGCCAGTACTAATCCTACCCCTGCTGCGATAAACAACCATGGGGGATTCTTTTTATGATTGAAGAGTTCTGGATGTTTCTGTTCGTAGTCATTCAAGCCGGCTTCTGCTTGATCTCGTTGTTCTTTGACTAATCCTAATCGAATCTTTTGCTCCGCCAAAGCTTTTTGCTGTACCTGCAGCGGCTCAAAAAGTTTTTGGATCGCTTGTTCATCTGCAAATGGTCGCGGCGGATTTTGCTGCCACCCTGTTGGTGTATCCTTCGTTTGGGCCAATTTGACGGCAATCCGCTGATCCTCATCCAACATTCGGGTGATCGCTACTTTTTCATCTGCTAATTGCTGGATACGCGTTTCATTTTCTAAATAGAAGTAATAACGCGCAGATTCCTGATTCCCGCTATGTTGCTGAAGTGCCGCATGTAATTTTTCCTGTTCCTTCATTAATTGTTGATATTCCTGATAAAAGGTTTGGAGTTCCGTTTGTTCAGCGTCACTGGCCAGCAAATGCAGATCCATTTTTTGTAACTCTAAGAATTCCGCATAGCCTGACCAATTCAAGCGTTGTTGTTCGAAAGTCAATCGCTGTTCTTGCAGCTGTCGATTTCTAGCCGCCTGCTGTGTTACTTGCAGTTTTTCTTCATCCGCTTGACGAACTAACTGCTGAAAGCTGGCTTCTTGCGCTTCCTTCTCCTTAATCTTCTGCTGCAAATCCTGATAATTTTGCAGCGCCTGATTTAAAGGTTGTTTGCGGCCGCGCGGCCGATAAATTCCTTCATAATTATTCTTCAATTGTATCCGCTGCTCAAATAATTCATTGCTGCCGGATAATCCTAAAGAAATCAGCGCTTCATGTAAATTCTCTTCACTTAATGTATCTAGCTGCTGCAGCTGTTCTTGTTGAAAAGTGAAAACTTGCCGGAAAAGCTGCAGATTCAATGGATAAAGAATCTTTTCCAGCAGCTCTTCTTCTCCTTGCTGCCCATCCTCAAGCCAAACTTTGGCCTTGCCTTTATTTTTTGCCTTGTAGCGCTCGATCGTCACCGATCCATAAGTCGGATGAACAATAATTAAGCGACCACCAAATCCACTGCCGTCATTTGGTGTGTAATCTTGTCCTTTTTTTCGTTTTGTAGGGAAGCCGAATAAAATCGCTTGGATAAATTGATAGAGCGTCGATTTCCCGGCCTCATTCAACCCGTAAACCAATTGGTTTTTCGCCTCAAACAAAAAAATTTGCTGACGCCACTTGCCAAAACTCGTGATTTCCGCTTTTTTAATCCACATCGGCGTCCCTCCTAAATCGATAACTCTGAGTCATTTTTTCTTTTAACGATGCTACAGTATCCACTCTGAACTCTCGGTGCATCAAGCTATGCAGTTGAGGATTTTGTTCCAACTCGGCCAATAACTCACTAAAAATTTCCGGTGTTTGATACGTCGTGACTAGCTGGTCAACTAGATCCTTATCTACTGCAAGATATGGCCGTTCTGTCGGTTGTTCGGCTAATGTCAATTGCCATAGAAAAATATCCTGTGAGACTTCCTCCTGCAAGGCTTCCAAAAGTTCTCCTGAAGCTACTTGATAAGCCAGTTCTTCGCCCAAACCTTCCGTGTCGCTAAATTCTAAATGCAATAGAGTCGGCAGATCCGCAGACAAGTTCCGCACTAAAGGAAAAAGTTCACGCGGTTGACGAATGTTCTTCAAAGAAACGATTCGTTTTTCCCAGCGAATCACTTCAACTGGGATTTTCTTAGGAACCAACAGATTGCCTTCACTTTCAACCAAGGTCACACCAGCCAAATTTGTTTCTTTTTGCGTATGACCCTGCGGCGTACCAGGATAGATCACAAAAGGACGTTCCGCTAAAACTTGCGGTACATGAATATGCCCTAATGCCCAATAATCGTATCCTTTTGCTGACAACTCCGTTAATTGAAACGGTGCATATGGCATCTGTCCGCCATGATACATCCCAATCTGAAAATCAACGGCACCCTTATACGGAAATTTTTCACTCATCGCTGTTTCAATTGTCGGATGCTGGTAGCTAAAACTTGTAATGGCGATCTTTTCGCCCGCTTTTGTAACAAAATTCTTTGTCTCCACCTGTTCATCAACGAATAATTGAATATTATCTGGAAAAGCAAACCAATAACGTTCGGCTTGATAAAAATCATGATTGCCAAAATTCATAAAAACGGGAATTCCCGCTTCATTTAATCGCGCCATTTCTTGGAAGAAATAGCGTTGCGTCTTTAACGTGGGGCGATTCTGATGAAAGGTGTCCCCAGCCAATAAAATGAAATCGACCGCTTGTTCAATCGCATGATCAACGATCTTTTGCAGCATTTTTTGGTTGGCTGTCAGCACGTGCTTTTGAAAATGCTCAGGCACACTTGTCAGACCTTCAAAAGAGCGATCCAAATGCAGATCAGCCGCGTGTAGAAATTTCATTTTCTTTCCTCCTAATCAGCGCGTTAGTTTTTAATAGAACTTCTCTTTATTGAAAAATGAAAAGAAATCATCATTCCAATCCCGTATATTTTACCATAAAAAAACGAAAACTTGTTCGTGTTTCTATGAATCTTCCTGCTGTTTATTCAAAAAAAAGAAAGAAAAGACAGCTTAAATTAGGTCTGCTTAGTTCTTTTCAAAATGTTTCACCAAGATGGTTTGATGAATGTTGATATTGCCTATTGACCGAGTATTATCCCTCGTCAAGACAGCGCAAATAGTATAAACTATTGCTGTAAAAAGAGAGGGTGCTTGGATGAATAAGGACGAGTTAATCAAAAAGGCTAAAGAATTAATGAACGAAGGCAATTTTGATAAAGCCAAAGAGTTTGTTGAGATGCACAAAGATGACCTTGGCGAGTATTATGAAAAAGCTAAGGCATTACTAGCATCTGATAAAATCGATGGTTTAATGGATAAATTCAAAAAATTCTTTTAACAAAAAAAGTTAGAAACGCCGCTCATTTAAGTCGCCGTTTCTAACTTTTTTATTCCATCTGATTCAGCACTTCATAAATGTGATCTGATGCTTGTCCCAAAGACTGAACCTGATTGGTGTTCGCTAATAGAATGATATATGTCAGTCCAGTATGGGTAAAGGTATTGATTGTATTAAAACCGCCCAGAACCCCATGACTGGAATAGCTGCCCGGATTCACATAAAAACCCATTCCATACGTTGAAGAACTGCCCGCAGTCATCATCTTGCTTTTTTCAACATCATTGATTAATTTTCCTTGCATCAATGCCTGATCAAATAGATAGAAATCTGTTGCGGTCGTATAGATATCTCCTGCACCGAATAATTGTGTAAGATTTGGCAGCTGCGCCTTTTCTAAACGGCCATTCTTTTCTCGATAGCTTTCTGCCAAGTTGCTTGTTGGCGTATCGCTTTGATAAAAATTCGTATTCTGCATATTCGCCGGTTTGAAAATATGTTCTTGAATGTATTCTTCAGTATTTTGCTGACTAACCAATTGGATAATATAAGCCAGTACAGCATAGTTACTATCTGAATAGTGCCAAGTCCCAACCGCTGAATTGCTGCCGGCCGCCTCGATTTCCTGGATAATCTGCTGCGGGAGAATCTCTTTGCTTCCCTCAGTACGGCCAGTCAGTCCGCTCGTGTGATTAAGTAAATTCTTCAAGGTGATTTGCTGCCCATTAGGAAAATCTTTTATATAGTTTGTGACAGGGTCTTCAACCTTCAGCTTTCCCGCCTGTTCTAATTGTAAGATCGCTGTCGCGATAATAGCCTTTTGCGCGGAACCAATATAATAACGAGTTTCCGGAGTATTTTTCAACTGTTTCTCCTGATCGGCCAATCCGTACGACTGATTAAGAATCACCTGACCTTTGCGAACGACTAAAGCAGTCCCTGAAAAATGCTGGTTCGCTAAATAAGTATCCAACTCTTGATTAGCGGTTACTGGTAAAACGACGGCTGCCTTTTTCTCGGGCGTTGTTTCCGATGTTTCTGTTTGCTTAGTTTTCTTTTTCGATGAAGTCGTTGTCGACTCGATTTTTGTTTTCGGTGCTTTCTTAGCGTGGAAGTCCAGCGATTGCATATGCCATGCTAGCAAACAGCCTGCCAACAGCAGCAGTATCCCGCCGCCTCCAATAACAATTTTTTTCATCCTTTATTCGCCATCCTTATGGCTTGAAGTATAGCAATTTTCTAAAGAAAAAACTGCGATTTATTCTTATCTATCATTTTTATTCGTGTCTTGTAAGATTTTTGTAAGATAGTTCTTTTTATAGAAATCATTTTTTTGAAATCTACTAAAAATGAGATCGATTTGGAATTATTCCTTTACTTACAACAAAAATGAACATGCAAAAAGCTGCGACGCAAATTTGCATCGCAGCTTCTAATTCTAATTAACCTTCGTATAATTCACGGATTGGCGTCATGATAATACGGTTCAAGTCATTGATGATTACGCTGAAAGCTTGTTCTTTCACCATTAATTCATTGATCAATTCTTCTTGTTGAACCTTTTCAGCTAATCCTTGTGCTTGAGCAGCATCTTCATCGCTGAAGTCTTCACCGCGCATTTGTTTTTCTTGCAGGCTTTGTTGGAAAGCTTGAAAGTCTTTAAAAGCAGCATAAGCTGTTTCATTTTTCTTTAATTCTGCAAAAGCTTCTTCTAGTGATTTAAATTCTGGTAGTTCACGGATTTCGCGTTCCAATCCGTTCGCTGAATCGTAAATGTTTGCCATTTTTTTATTCCCTCATTTTCTATAAAAGTTACTTTTCTATTGTAACATGAATGGAAACGGGTTCAAACCCTAATTTCCTGGTTGATATTGCTGCCACAATTCTTGGCCCTTTTCCTTCAATTTATTGGCGCCTTCTTTGGCCTTCTCAAAGAAATTGGCTGCTCCTTCGCTAGCTTTGCCGCCAATATCCTTCAGCTCTTCACGCCATTTGCTTTGATCCGAATCTTGAGCTCCTTGATTGACCTCATCAGCCGCCACGACTTTACCGCCTGTTGCATAAGCATCCGCTACCTCAAAGGAGTATTGTCCAGCATAAGGCATAATCGACTCAGCCTCGGCTTTGAAGACCTGTCCTACTTCTGATCCGCTGGTACCGCTCAAATAGTGGGTCTCACTAACTTTTTCAAAGCCTAACCAGGTTGAGATTACGATGTTTGGTGTATATCCAATGATCCACTGGTCATTGACCTTGTTGGCATCAAAGTTGGTTTCGGTCGTTCCGGTTTTACCAGCAACCGTAAATCCAGCCGGTGCCGCTTGCGCCGCGGTTCCGTTTGAAAAAGTACCTAACAGCATGCTGGTCATTTCATTTGCCACTTCTTTTGAAATCACTTGTTCATATTTAGGTGAACTGTTGTCTTCGATCACAGCACCAGTTGAATCGATGATCTTTGTAACCAAATGCGGCTGATACATTTTTCCTTCATTCGCAAAAGCACCGTAAGCCGCTGCCATTTGCATTGGAGAAGTTCCTTTTTCTAATCCACCTAAAGCTAATCCGTAATATTTATCCGATTTACTCAATGGAATCCCAAACTCTTCGGCTTTGTTATAGCCTTTATTCAAACCGAGCTCATGCAGCAGCCACACTGCCGGCAAGTTCAAACTTTGTGCCACCGCTTGATACATCGGTACTTCCCCTTGGAAGGTTCCATCATAGTTTTTAGCTTTGTAATAAGACTGCGGTTCATCTTTTAGAACACTGTCGGGTTTATAACCTGCTTCTAATGCCGACGAGTAGACACTCAATGGTTTCATTGTGGAACCTGGCGAGCGCTGCATTTGCGTCGCAAAGTTATAGCTGCGGAAAATATGCTCTCCGCGTCGTCCGACCAATGCTTGGACACCACCTGTTTTTGGATCCATTGCGACCGAAGCCGATTGTGGCATCGCGCCATCTGCTGCATTGGCAGGGAAATTCGCATTGTTTTCGTAAACGGCTTCCATTTGCTTCTGGTAATCCTGATCCAATGAGGTATAGATTTTATACCCTTTATTCAGTAGATCCTTCTCAGACAGTCCGTAACGCTCCACAGCCTCATCAATCACCGCATCAAAGTAAGATGGGTAACGATAACCTGCATCAGCTGAAGAGTACGTGTCATTTAGTTCTGAACCAAGATCAGCTGCCTTTTCTTGATCCTCTTGCTCTTTCGACAGCTTGCCATTTTCGACCATAACCGAAAGTACCGTATTTCGACGATTTACAGCATTTTCCAAATTATCGATTGGGTTGTAAATACTTGGCCCTTTCAACATCCCGACAATAGTCGCCGCTTCGCCGATACTCAATTGATTGGCATCCACACCGAAATATTTTCTAGCTGCGTCCTGAACACCCCAGACACCATTACCGAAGTAAGCATTGTTTAGGTACATCGTTAAAATTTGATCTTTGTCATATTTCTTTTCTATCTCGATCGCCATAAAAATTTCTTTGGCTTTTCGTTCTAGGGTTTGGTCAAGACTCAAGTACGCATTTTTTGCCAACTGCTGGGTTAAGGTACTCCCCCCGCCGGTAATATGACCAGAGGTTACCAGACCTAAAGCCGCCCGTCCGATCCCTTTGATGTCAAACCCATGGTGATTATAAAAATTACGATCTTCCGTAGAAACTACCGCATCTTTTAAATACGGAGAAATTTGATCGCTTTCTACATAGGTCCCTTTTTGTCCGTAGAGGGTTCCTGCTTGTTCATTCTTTTCATCATAGATAACCGTCGATTGTTTCAAGCTGGATTGCAGCGTCTCCACATTGACTGATTTCGCTAAGAAAAACAGATAGACACTCATCACTAAAACACCCACGAGTGTTAATAATAGCAAGATTTTATTGATATGATATTTTTTCCAAATACGTTTGCGCCAATGGTGAAAACGAATCAAGTAGGGCTTGATCCATTGCCAAAAAGTTTTTGTGCCGCTGCGAAACTTTTGCCAAAAAATTTTTGCACCACTTTTAAATTTGCGCCAAATTTCCTGAAAATCCATTTTTTTGATCTCCATTCTATACAAAATTCAGACACAGTGTATCACAGATCGCCTATTTAAAGCTTGGGGCTTGAGACGGATACACACTTGAAAATATTCTAGCATGGCTTCTCAAGGAAAAGCTGATTTTTTTCTTAAATATCCGTTAAAAGTGATACAATAGGCCGGATGAATCCTTTATTTAAGGTAAAAAATGAAAGAAATCAGTCCGACTATACTCAAATAGCGAGAAAATAAGAAGGAGCAATTTAATGAAATTTACTATGAATCTGCCCGATCAATCTGCCGAGATGTCCGTCAATGACCTCTTAGGGCAAGAATGGTTAGTTCCGCGAAAGGTGCGCCATTTTATTCGAACTCGCAAAGGAATCTTGATTAATGGCGAGGTCAGTCCTTTTCACGCGCTAGTCCATCCGGGCGATCAAATCACGGTCATGATCGAAGACGGCGATTATCCCAAACGCAATATTTTGCTTGGAGACAAACGATTGGTTGATGTGCTTTACGAAGACCAGCATCTGATCATCGTAAACAAACCTCAAGGCATGAAGACCCATCCTAACCAACCAGATGAACAAGGAACTCTATTGAATCATTTAGCCGCATATTTAGCACCTGATTTTCAGCCCCACGTCGTCCATCGATTAGACAAAGAGACCAGTGGTGCGATTTTATTTGCTAAAAATCCTTTTGTGCTGCCGATTTTAGGTCGACTATTAGAACAAAAACAAATTTATCGCCGCTATCAAGCAATCGTTCATGGCAGCATAAAACAAGACTTAACGATCAATAAAAAAATCGGCCGAGATCGGCATGATCGCAAAAAACGACGGATCGATCCTAAAGGTGGCAAACCCGCAATCACCCACGTCACAGTCGCGAAACACTTAACGAATCAAACGGCGGTCTTTTGTCAATTAGATACTGGCAGGACCCATCAAATTCGTGTCCACTTAGCCAGTATTGGACATCCATTAGTTGGCGATCCTTTATATAGCAAGCATCCTAAGGGTCGATTGATGCTGCATGCCTATGAACTGCACCTGCTGCATCCATTTACGAATAAAGAAATAGCTGTTCAAGCACTTCCAGGATTGTGGTAATTTATTGAGGAAGTACCTTTTATTTAAGTAATCATTTTTCCCAAAAATGGAAAAATGATTTTGTCTGTCGTTACGCATATCATTCAACTAAACGACTTGTCTATTTAAGTTTGGAAAAATAGTTAAGATCCAACTCATTCAAAATAAACTGCGAAAAGTGCAGGCAACTCCATTAATAGGAACATTTGAATCAAATTTTTATCATCGTTGACATACGATTCCACTAATTACTCTAAAGAGTAAAGTGGAACTCGCAGCTAACTCCTATTAAGGGAATCATTTTTCCCAAAAACGGAAAAATGATTTTGTCTGTCGCTACGCATATCATTCAACTAAACGGCTTGTCTATTTATTGGGGAAGAATAGTTAATATCCAACTCATTCAAAATAAACAAACTACGAAAAGTTGAACTGACAAAAAAAGCCCAAGTCGCAATGACTTGGGCTTAGAATTTATGCTTAATCTTAGTACCAGCCGTTTGATTGCCAGAAAGCTTGAGCGCCTTCCCATGAACCATAACGAGAAGTTACATATTGGTCAGCTACACGTTCTTGGTTAGCTTCAGAGTAATCACCATTTAGGTAAGAAGATGATAATTGGTAACGTCCGATATATTGACCGTTTGTTGCTGAGTAAGAACCGCCTGATTCGCGTTGAGCAATCCATTCTTTAGCTGAAGAAGTTGTTGCTGCAGTCGCTGCAGGAGCAGTTTCTTGAACAGGTGCTGCTTGTTGTTGAACTGGAGCAGCTGCTTGAGTTTGTTGTACTGGTGCTGCTTCTTGAACTGGTTCTGCGTGTGTTGATTCTTGAACAGAAACAGATTCTTGAGCTGGAGCTGCTTCTTTTGCAGGAGCTGCATCAGCTTTAGCTTCGCCATCAATTGTTAATTCTTGACCAGCAAAGATCATATTTACGTTAGAGATTTTATTTGCTTTTGCAATTGCGTTTACTAAGCTGTCGTTACCTGCAAACTTGTGAGAGATTGTTGATAAAGTATCTCCCGCTTCAACAGTATACGTTTCTGATGCATGTGCATCTGTAGCTCCCATCGCTAAACCTGCACCTGCTGCTAATACTGTACTAAAAAGAAATGTTTTCCCTAATTTCATTATGTAACTTCCTCCAAATTTTCTTATGTATTTTTCTTCTGTCTTCTTGACTACGAGAGTTACTTTACCATCCTTTTGTATTTCATGGGTAATAATAATGTAACAGTTCATTACAATAACATGAAACAATGTAACAAAACCTCGGCTCGTGTGTCACTTTGAAATATATTACATTTTTCTCATTCGGCAAAAAGCCTGCTACAAGCGGACTCAATCAAATGTAACTGTTTTAGTCTTGTATTACAAAAATTATTTTTAGAAACATTGAAATCTTTTTGTAAAGAAAAAGATAGGAATACCCTTGTTCTTTTTAAATTATTTTGCAAATAATTTCTATTGAATTTGAATTTTTACGTTGGTTTATAACAAAAAAATACTTCCACTCTCAATCAAAGAGTAGAAGTATCTTTATTTTATTCTCAGGCGTCGCCGCCATTTCACCGCCTGTGGGCCTACGAGTTTATCTACTAGTCTAATCTTCAAACTTAGGTAGAAATAGACACCGCCGCCAACACCTGCCGTCAATAAACAGATCACTAAAGCTGATAAACGGGATGAAGGATCAAACGCAAGATAACTCAATTGCCGCACAATTACAGCTACAACCAGCATCACTAGTGTTAAGATCAAAATTAATACACAGCGGCGGAGAGCCAGCTGGTAGTTTGCACGAACAACTCTTCGCAGCTTCCATAAACAAAGACCGCAAGTTAGACTTAGACCGAAGAAAGTTGCCACTAAAGGACCATAAACTTCTAGCAGTTCAATCAGCGGTATTTGAATCACTGCCTTTAATAATAAACCGGCTAGCAAATACCTTACCGCGATACGACTATGTGATACTCCTTGCAGAGTCGTGGACAGCATCATGAATAAGGCGGAGACCAGACCTGACCAACAAGCAACGATCAAAACTCGACTGCCTAAAACATCGGCCGAATAAAAAACAGTATTCAAAGGGTAGGCCAATAGAATCATGCCAAAAACTGCTGGCAGCATAATAAACGCAAAAAGTTGGATATTTGTGTTTACCAGTTTAGCCAGTTCGGGTCTGCGCCTTTGAGTAAAAAGCTCCGTCAGCATTGGCAGGCTTGTCAATGCGAGCGATGTTCCTAATGCAACTACCACCATCGTCAATTTATCTGGATTCGCACTGAAAAGCGCATAGAGATCAACCAACTGATCATGACTATAATTTGTATTAGCGTCCATTGTGTGAATAAAAGTGACCTGATCAATCAATTTATAAAAGGTAATACCGCTCCCTAGTAAAATAAACGGAATCGCCTGTCTGACGGTTTCAAATAATAGCTTTTTTGTATCAATTGCTGGCGCTGCTTTATTTAAACTGTAGGCCATTTGATGATCACTACGTTTGCGATCCTTAAACCAATAAAATAGCAGTACACCATAGGAACCGATCATCCCGACCGAAGCTGCGAAGGTTGATTGGATCACTGCGCTCAAATAATCGCCCTTCATAACCTTCATAATAATGAAAACACTTATAAGCATATACAGCACTCGAAGCGCTTGTTCCACTAATTGTGAGATTGCGGAAGGCCGCATATCCTGCTGCCCTTGAAAATATCCGCGTAAAACGCTCATACAAGGAAACGCCACAACCGCGATACTTAACGCTTGAATAACTGGAATTAAAGCGCGTCCACCACCGGATAGACTGGCCAGCAACGGTGCCGTTAGAAACATCACTCCACCAAAGAAAATTCCTAAAATAGCTGTCGCTTGCAAGGCTTTGATAAATAGGCGCTGACTTGTTCGATACTCGCCCATTGAGTTGTAACGGGCGATCTGTTTAGCAATAGCGCCTGGCAAACCCGCCGTAGAGATCATCATGAACAATGCGTAAAATGTGTACCCCATATTAAATAATCCGTTAGCCGTCCGAGCATTTTCTCCCATCCAGGCATACCACGGGATAATGTAAATCGCACCTAGCAGTCGCGAAAAAATGCTTCCGATCGACATCCATGCCGAACCTTGAATCATTTTTTCTTGATAGGTCAGATCACTTGGTTGTGTCTCTTTCATGGTCTCCTCCTTCAAAATCGTTACCCTTATAGTAAAGCTAAATCACACTTCTGACAATCACTCTTTACTTTTTCTACTACCGATCAGCTATGCTATAATAGCCTAGACTATATATTGGAGGTCTCGATATGCTGACAATTACCCAAATCCAACAGATCCTTGAAAAAGAAAAGTTATTAAGAGAATTCATTACGCCAACGCGTTGGACGTTGACCGCTCCTTTTGACAAGGACTTTCAAAAAATTTCTTATGACTCGCGTGAGGTCGATGCCGACACACTTTTCTTCTGTAAAGGCAATAATTTTCAACAACGTTTCTTGGAACAAGCCCTAGCAGAAGGCTTGACCTGCTACATCGCAGAGCAGCCGTATGAAGTTCCAGCAGAATTAGCGATCATTGTCACGGACATTCGCAAAGCCTTGGCTGTATTAAGTATGGCCTTTTACGATTATCCTCAAGAAAAATTGAAATTGATCGGAATCACCGGAACGAAAGGCAAAACAACCGTTGCCTATTTCACGAAACAAATTCTAGATATCACAACAAATAAAAAGACTGCACTTTTATCTACATTAAATACAACACTAGATGGCGTGACTTTTTTCAAATCAAAACTTACGACGCCGGAATCACTAGACTTGTATCGGATGATGGCAGAGGCCGTTGCCAACGGCATGACCCACCTTGTCATGGAGGTTTCTTCCCAAGCATATAAAGTGGCCCGGGTTTACGGTTTAACCTTTGATGTAGGGATTTTTCTGAATATCTCGCCAGACCATATTGGACCGATCGAGCATCCGACTTTTGAAGATTACTTCTATTGTAAACGACAATTAGTTGCCAATTCTCGTCAGGTTATTTTGCAGCATGAAATTGACCATTTTGATCTATTAAACGAATTAGCGGAAAAACAAGCGATTCCTGTTATCACATACGGCAATGCAGCCGCTGATTATCAAGTAAAACCGTTGGAACATCCATTGGCCTTTGCGCTATCAAGCACAAAAGATCGCTTCAACTTAAATGGAGATTATGAAATTCTATTAGCTGGCGATTTCAATAAAGAAAATGCCGCAGCCGCTCTGATCGCTAGTGCTTTAGTTGGTGCGAATCAAACCGCTGGTCGCCAAGGTTTAGCCAAAGCATTGGTGCCCGGTCGGATGAATTTACTCTTAAAGCCGAATGGCGCACACATCTATGTCGACTATGCTCATAATTATTTAAGTATGAAATCACTGCTGGCATTCGCCAAAGAACAGCACCCTGACGGCGAACTACTTGTGATCACCGGTTCGACTGGTAACAAAGCAGAGTCGCGCCGAGAAGGATTAGGCCAAGCGATCGGTGAGTACGCCGACGTGGCCGTTTTAACAAGTGATGATCCTAATTTCGAAGATCCGAAAAAAATCGCTGCTGAAATTCAGCAAGGAATCCAAAACGATCACGTTCGTGTCCTTTTCGAAGTTGATCGCAAAAAAGCAGTCAAAGATGCCATTCACCAAGCGGGACCAAAAGATGCGATCATCTTGGCCGGCAAAGGGACGGACAAATATATGACTGTTAACGGTGAAGACCTTCCCTACGAAGGCGACTATCAATTGGCCGAAACATTTATTAAAGACTAACGGGACCTCCCGTTAGTCTTTTTTTTATCTTCAAAAATCCTTACCTTAAAACTATCTTCTGACTGACAGCTTCTGCTTCAGCATAAACTGCTTCAATCAGCTCTTTAACTGGCCGCACTTGCGTTAGCATTCCTGCAATTTGGCCCGACATAACACTGCCTTGCTGAACATCGCCATCATCCGCCGCCCGTTGCAAGGCTGCTAAAGAAAAGACCTCCCCTGATTCATTTTTGGAATAACCTTCCAATAGTTCATTCCTTAATCCGCGAATCGCTCCGCCTTTTTCCTTATGAATAACCACGGTCGCCGTATCATTGGCTTGTAGGATCGCCTGTTTATAATTTTCGTGGATCGGACATTCTGTTGTTGTTAGAAAAGCCGTGCCCATCTGAACACCACATGCGCCTAATGCAAACGCGGCTGCCATTCCATGTCCATCCCCGATACCACCGGCCGCAATCACAGGTATATTTACAGCTTGTGCGACTTGCGGTATTAATGTCATGGTCGTTGTTTCACCAATGTGTCCGCCGGCTTCCATCCCCTCAGCGATCACACCGTCCACACCCAACTGTTCCATTTTTTGTGCTATTTTTACTGAAGGAATCACAGGAAATATTTTGATCCCAGCTTGCTTTAGTCTTTCCATATACGGTTTTGGTGTCCCTGCGCCAGTCGTTACGATCTTAATATCTTCGGCGATCAGCACATCGACCTGCTCCGAAATATTTTCCATCTGCAGCATCAAATTTACAGCGAAAGGGTTCTTTGTACGTTTCTTAGTCTCTCGAATTTGTTCCCGCAATTCCTCTCCGCTTAAACCTCCTGCCGCAATAATCCCTAATCCGCCTGCCTCAGAAACCGCACTGACCAGTGGATAGCGGGCTATATGAGCCATCGCTCCTTGAAAAATCGGATATTGAATCCCTAACAGTTCAGTGATCTTTTCCATGAGATCTCCTCATTTCCTTTTTCTACATCCTAGCATATTTGAATAGCGCGCTTGCTACTATTTAAAGAAAAAAACTAGCACGATATTCGATATTCCCCCGCACAAAAAAAGAACCCCGCAAAAATTTGCGGAGTTCTAACTATTAATTAGCGACAATATTGACTAATTTATTTGGCACAACGATTACTTTACGGATTGTCTTGCCTTCAATATTACGTTGAATATGTTCATCAGCCATCGCAAGTTTTTCCAGCTCGTCTTTAGCTAGATCCACAGCGACCATAACTTTTGAACGCACTTTGCCGTTAACTTGCAAGATTACTTCAATTTCATTTTCAACTAAGGCTTCTTCGTCATAAACTGGCCATGCAACATAAGAAATGTCTTCATCATGTCCTAAGATCGCCCAAAGTTCTTCGGCGATATGCGGCGCGATTGGTGCTAGTAATTGCACAAAGCCCTCCACATATTCATAAGTTAATGCTTCTGCTTTATACGCATCATTTATGAAGACCATCAGTTGAGAAATAGCGGTATTCAAATGCAGATGTTCCATGTCTTCGGTTACTTTTTTAACCGTTTGATTGTAGACTTTCGTCAATGAACCATCGTTAAAGGTCGTGATATGGTCACGCATTTTACCTTCTTCATCGACAATCAGGCGCCATACACGATCCAAGAATTTCCGCGAACCTTCAAGACCGTTTTCGCTCCAAGCAATCGAAGCGTCCAATGGACCCATGAACATTTCATACATCCGCAGCGTGTCTGCACCGTATTTGTCCACCACATCGTCAGGGTTTACAACGTTCTTCAATGATTTACTCATTTTGGCAGGTGCTTCTTCTAATTCTTCACCAGTTTCAATGCTGAACCATTTACCATCACGTTTTTCTACCATGTTGGTTGGTACAAGTGCTCCACGGCTATCACGGAAGCTTTGACCCAAAATCATTCCTTGATTGTATAATTTTTGGAATGGCTCATTGGTTGGCACCACACCGATATCATACAAGAATTTATGCCAGAAGCGTACATACAATAGATGCAATACTGCGTGTTCCGCTCCGCCAATGTAAAGATCTACCGGCATCCAGCGTTTCAATTTATCATAATCAGCTAAAGCCTCTTTGTTATGCGGATCGATAAAGCGCAAGTAATACCATGAGCTGCCGGCCCATTGCGGCATTGTGTTGGTCTCACGACGACCTTTTTTACCTGTAATCGGATCAACGACATTGACCCAGTCTTCGATATTGGCTAATGGTGATTCGCCAGTACCGCTTGGTTTGATATCTTTCGTTTTCGGCAATTCCAATGGCAATTCGTAATCAGGTACTAAACCAGTCGTGCCATCTTCCCAATGAATCACAGGGATCGGTTCGCCCCAATAGCGTTGGCGAGAGAACAACCAATCGCGTAAACGGTAACTAATTTCTTTTTTACCATAGCCGTTTTCTTCCAGCCAAGGTACCATTTTATCGATGGCATCTTGTTTATTCAAACCGTCCAAGAAATCTGAGTTGATGTGCTGACCATCGCCAGTGAAGGCTTCTTTTTCTACATCGCCGCCTTCAAGAACCGGAACGATCGGCAAACCAAACGTTTTCGCAAATTCATAATCTCGTTCATCATGAGCAGGAACCGCCATGATCGCACCGGTTCCATATGAAGCTAGAACGTAGTCCCCGATCCAGATTGGCATTTTCTCACCGTTGACCGGATTGATCGCGTAAGCACCGGTGAAAACACCGGTTTTTTCTTTCGCTAGATCTGTCCGATTCAATTCTGATTTTTTCGATGCTTCATCAATGTAGGCATCTACCGCTGCTTTTTGCGCAGCCGTCGTAATTTTTTGAACCAATTCCAGCTCTGGCGCCAAAACAGCATAAGTAGCACCAAATAAGGTATCAGGTCGTGTAGTGAAAACAGTGAATGTTTCTTCGCTGCCTTCAATCTTGAAGCTGACATTCGCACCGATCGAACGGCCGATCCAGTTGCGCTGCATTTCTTTGATGCTTTCAGGCCAATCAACCGTTTCTAGATCATCCAATAAACGATCCGCATAAGCAGTAATTTTCAGCATCCATTGACGCATTGGTTTGCGAACAACATCATACCCGCCGCGTTCACTCTTGCCATCAATCACTTCTTCATTAGAAATAACTGTTCCAAGTTCTGGTACCCAGTTAACCGGAACTTCTGCTTCATAAGCCAACCCTTTTTCATACATTTGTTCAAAGATCCATTGGGTCCATTTGTAATAGTCCGGATCTGTCGTATTTAACTCACGATTCCAGTCATAGCTGAACCCTAATGAGTTGATTTGGCGTTTGAATGTTTCAATATTTTTTTTCGTAAATTCCGCTGGATCATTCCCAGTATCCAAGGCATATTGTTCCGCTGGCAGACCAAACGCGTCCCAGCCCATCGGATGCAAAACATTGTATCCTTGTGCTCGTTTCATCCGTGAAATCACATCCGTCGCAGTGTAGCCTTCCGGGTGACCAACGTGCAACCCTTGTCCAGATGGGTAAGGAAACATATCTAAAGCATAAAATTTTGGTTTTTCAGGATCATCTTGGGTATTGAATACATGATGTTTTGCCCAATATTTTTGCCATTTTTTCTCAATCTCTTTGTGATCGTAACTCATGTTGCTCCTCCTAATATATGAACTTATTTTGTTTACAATAATAATATAGCCGAAGTGATTAAATTGAAACTAAAAGCCTGTTGGTAAGAAAAAAAGCCCTACGAAAGCTCTAAAAACTTTCATAGGACGTTAATAACGTGGTACCACCTATTTTCATCTGCCACATGACAGACCTCAAAGGATGTAACGGTCCTTAACCGGATCGATTGATCATGCTCCAAGGTAAGTTCGAATGTTCCGCATGCACACTTTCAGCACCGTGCGCTCTCTGAGATGCGTTCGTTTCTACTACTCCTCTTCCGGGCAATAATATTCAAAGTAGTTTCATCTTAGCAGATTCCAAAATAGAATTCAATTGAATTCCCCTTAAGAAAGCTTTGAAAAAAATTGTCCAGCAGATGAAACATGATATAATACTTCTGTTTAGAAAGGATGATTCATAAAAACAATGAAAAATAAACCCATCTACCAATTAATCGGCAGCTTCACTTTGCTATTTTTTGCGGCACTGTGTTACATTATCCGGTTTTATCCAGAAACCTTAGTCGGCTTTGATCGAGGAATCATTCATGCCGTTCACCAGCTATACCCACAGATGAATGGCTACTTTTTATGGGTAACAAAATTTGCGAACCCAATCACTGTCGTTCTTCTGTCCTTTGTTTTTGTCGGTTTATTTTATTTTAACAAGCAAAAAATCACGGCGCTTTGGTTGGCGCTCAGCATGGCACTCGTCAGCGGCGCCGGTAATCATTTATTGAAAATATTCTTTCAGCGCGCCCGCCCAACCATCTTGCCTCATATGGTAACTGAGCACAGTTTTAGTTTTCCCAGCGGCCATTCGACCGCCAGCACGCTATTATTTGGCACATTGATTTTTGTTATGGGACTATTTTTCAAAGAAAAAACGCCGCGTTTGACCGCCCAAATCGTGGTAGGGCTCTTGATCGTAAGTATCGTAATCAGCCGCATCTATCTCGGTGTTCATTACCCCAGTGATGTGCTTGGCGGAATGCTGTTTGGCAGTAGTTGGCTGTTCTTTACTTATCCCTACTATAAACAGAAAAAATTGGCTTATGATCTAAAAATGATTAGGAGAAAATAAATGACTTTTCAATACAGTGATGATGATACCAAACGCTACCATTCATGGAATTACGCATTGCGTCAGCAATTCGGCGGGAAAATTTTTAAAGTTCCCGTCGATGGCGGTTTTGATTGCCCTAACCGTGACGGCACCGTTGCTCACGGCGGCTGTACTTTTTGCAGTGTTTCTGGTTCTGGTGATATGATCGTGGCGCCCAGCGACCCTTTGCCGCAGCAATTCCATAAGGAAATCGACATGATGCACCAGAAATGGCCCCATGTTGATCAATACATCGTTTATTTCCAAAACTTTACCAATACCCATGCTCCCGTAGAAGTGATTCGCGAACGTTTCGAGCAGGTCGTCAACTTGCCTGGTGTCGTCGGATTATCCGTTGGTACACGTCCCGATTGTCTGCCGCCGGAAGTCGTGGAATATTTAGCTGAACTCAATCAACGGCTCTATTTGTGGGTCGAGCTGGGTTTACAAACTACCTATGAATCAACCAGTGATAAAATCAACCGCGCACATGATTATCCAACTTATGTTGATGCTGTAGCGCGGCTGCGCAAACACAATATCAATGTCTGCACACATTTAATCAACGGTCTCCCCGGTGAATCGTTAGAAATGATGCGGGAAAATGTTCGCCGGACAATTTTGGATTCCGACGTGCAAGGGATCAAGCTGCACCTGCTGCATTTGATGCGCAACACAAAGATGCTGCGGGATTATGCCGAAGGGCGTTTGCAATTAATGAGCAAAGACGATTACGTTTCTGTTATTTGCGATCAATTAGAAATGATTCCGCAAGATATTATCATTCATCGTCTAACTGGCGACGCACCGTGGGATTCATTGATTGGTCCAATGTGGAGCCTAAAAAAATGGGAAGTTTTAAACGCAATTGATCAAGAATTGATTCGTCGCGACTCCTATCAGGGGAAATTTGCTTTAAGAAAGGAATTTGGTCATGCTGCTACCGGCATTACGCTTTAGCCACCAACTACTAAAAGAAATCGTCTCTGAAGGCGACCATGTGATCGACGCTACCATGGGAAATGGCAACGACACACTTTTTTTAGCTGAATTGGTCGGTTCAACTGGACATGTCTATGCCTTTGATATCCAAGAGCAGGCTGTTGAAAATACTCGCAAAAAATTAGCAGACTACACTGATCGTTCCACCCTTTTTCTCGCAGGACATGAAACGATCGAAGAAAAAATCGCGAGCGATCAACCAATTCGCGCTGCGATTTTTAATCTCGGATACTTACCCAAAAGTGACAAGCAGATCGTCACCTTACCTGAAACGACCAAACAAGCCATGACTGCCATCTTGAAACGCTTGAGCGTCGGCGGACGCATGATTGTTGTCATTTATTATGGTCATGAGGGCGGCGAAACCGAAAAAAATGAGGTTCTGAATTTTTGCCAAAACTTGCCGCAAGAAAAATTCAGTGTGCTAAATTATCAATTCATCAACCAGAAAAATAACCCACCAATTTTATTGTGCGTGGAAGCCCTGAATCATTAAGGCATTCAATCGTACTACTTTGGTTATATAGATACAAAAAAAGAGCGGCTGATGATCAGTCGCTCTTTTCATTGAACCATTCCAATACGCGCTTGATCCACGCATCCCAAAATACCCAATCATGTTTTCCTGGACCTTCTTCAAAGGTCACATCAAACTTTTTTTGTTCCATTTTATGAGCCATATATTGACTGGCCGGATACAAATCATCTTCCGTCCCACAAGCTAAGAAGAACCGTGGTGCCGGCTCATTGCTCGCTGCTAGCTTATCTAGTAAATACAGCGGATCATTCTCCGATCCTTGGAGTTGATCTAATGGACCAAAAATTCCTTGCCAATACGCCTCGTTGCGGACCAATAATAAACTTTCCACATCCGCTAAGACCACTGCTCCAGAAAGGGAAGCAACTGCGGCAAAATTTTCCGGCTTGGCTAAGCCTAACTTCAATGCTCCGTAACCGCCCATGGATAAACCCGCCGCAAAAGTTTTTTCACGTTTGTGAGTGATTTGTGGGAAAAGCTCGTGAACAATCGTCGGTAATTCCTCCGAGACAAACGTCCAATAGTTCATATCATAAGTCGTATCCGTGTAAAAACCAAGATCCGTCGAAGGCATTACAACGGCCATTTGATACTCGGCCACATAACGTTCGATCGATGTCCGGCGTTCCCATACGCTGTGATTCCCGCCCATACCATGTAACAAATACAAGACAGGTACGTCTTCCGTTACACCAATAGTTTCAGTTCCTATTTTTTTGTAAGTCGTTTGCGGCAAAAGTACGTTCATCGCTACTTCCATCTGCAAAACATTCGAATATACATTTACTTGTAAAAAAGCCATTCAACTAGATCCCCCAGTTCTATTATTCTTCGTTTAGTTTAACACTTCTCGCTTGTTTGCCAACCATAAAGCTGAATACTAACGCGAAAATGATTAACAGCAAGCCTGCAAAATAGACCCAATGCAAACTGTCAAAGAGAATTTTTCGCAACTCAGCGCGCAAACCAGCTTCAATTTGCAAAGCAGTATGGGGATTGATCAGTCGATTCATAATATCCAGATCAGTAATTCCAGCCTTAACTAATTGCCGTCCATTTGCGACATTCAAAATAATCCCAAAAACTGAGACCATGACCGTTTGACCAATCGTACGAGACAAAGTATTGAATGAAGTTGCTACACCGATTTCCTCTTTCGGTACGCTGGCTTGAGCCTCGACTGTCGTTGTCGTGACAGACAGTCCGTAACCAATACCTAAGACGCCCATAATAATGAAAAACAGCCAGAAAGGACTTTGTTGCGGCAGTGCCAGCAATGTTCCACCGCCAGCTAAAATAATGATCAGCCCAATAATAATGATCCATTTTGCCGAATACTTGCGTAATAATTGACCTGATAGAAAGGATCCGTACATCCAAACGATCGACATCGGTGCTAACACTAACCCGCCGA
Source organism: Enterococcus malodoratus (assembly GCF_027659535.1). NCBI lineage: Bacteria > Bacillati > Bacillota > Bacilli > Lactobacillales > Enterococcaceae > Enterococcus > Enterococcus malodoratus. Next base: position 178,649 of record NZ_JAQDPG010000010.1, read on the forward strand.
GTCCCGCCGGTTTTCCCAACACTCCCTGCATCCACATAGGAATGTACACATCTAATCCCATCAAAAAACCACTGATCAGAGCTGCGACTACGTTCACACTGGCAAAGATTTGATTGCCGAATAATTTTAGATTGATCACAGGATCATCCGCACGCTTTTCCGTGCGAATAAACAACATCAATGAAAGAATACTTAAAATGAATAAGGCCGCAACAGGTAACGATACTCCTTCATCACCCAACAATTGGAAGCCTAACAATAAACTTACTAACGTTGACATTAAAAACAAACAACCGAAAATATCCATTTTCTTCGCTTGACGAACCTTTTTCTCTTCAATAAAGAAATACTGCAACAAACCAATCAATCCCAATCCAATCGGTACATTGATAAAGAAAATCCAATGCCAACCAATCGTATCAACAATCAATCCGCCCGCCAGTGGGCCAAAAACACTAGCAACGCCCCATGCCGCACTCGTCAATCCCAAAACTTTAGCGCGTTTTTCAATATCATACAGATCCGCAATAATCGTTAATGATACCGGCATAATTGCCCCGGCACCGATTCCTTGAATTCCGCGAGCAATGATCAACGTCATCATTTCATTAGACATTCCGCACAAGGCCGACCCTACTACAAACAATAGAATCCCAACAATAAAAATCGGTTTTCTTCCAATCTTATCAGCTAACTTCCCATAAATCGGTGTGATCATAGCATTGGTCAATAAATAAATTGAAAAGACCCAATTCATAATTTCGATACCATGCAAGCTACCAACAATGGTCGGCATGGCAGTCGTCACGATTGTTCCTTCAATCGCTGACATAAACGTCGCGATAAAAATCCCCACTGTCACAACCTTCACATTCGTTTTTCTTCCCATTTTCCCCTCCAAATTTGTATTGATTTTCCAATCTTCTATTTAATTGGCAGAGTCCGCAAAAAAGACGGCTCCATCGATCTAGGACCAATAGAAACCGCCTCGTGAACTCCATAAACTACTTATGTCTGTACGATTTATGCTAAATTCAAACTCTTTTTCAACGCATCTACTTTATCGATATGTTCCCAAGGTAGATCTACATCTGTTCGGCCAAAATGACCATAAGCAGCTGTATCACTGTAAATAGGACGTAATAAATCAAGCATTTCGATGATTCCTGCTGGACGTAGATCAAAGTTCTCGCGAATGGCACTGATCAAAGCACTCTCGGAAACTTTCGATGTACCAAAGGTATTCACAGAAATGGAAACAGGTTGAGCCACACCAATCGCGTAAGCAAGTTGTACTTCAACTTTATCAGCTAGACCAGCAGCAACAATATTCTTGGCAATATAACGAGCCGCATATGAAGCCGAACGGTCAACTTTCGTTGCGTCCTTTCCAGAGAAAGCACCACCACCATGACGTGAATAACCACCGTAAGTATCAACGATAATTTTACGTCCAGTTAAACCAGCATCTCCTTGAGGTCCGCCGATAACAAAACGTCCAGTTGGATTGATGAAGTATTTTGTTTTCTCATCAAGTAATTCAGCCGGTATTTCATGCTTGATTACCTTTTCCATAACGTCTTTTTGGATGGTTTCGTTGTCCACTTGGTCATTATGCTGTGTACTGATAACAACTGTATCTACACGTAAAGGTTTACCATTTTCATCGTATTCAACCGTTACTTGAGATTTCGCATCTGGACCAAAATAAGCCACTTCGCCTGATTTACGCAAATCGGCCAAGCGTTTTACCAAATGATGGCTCAACGAGATAGGCAAAGGCATTAATTCAGGTGTTTCATTCACTGCAAAACCAAACATAAGCCCTTGGTCCCCAGCACCGATATCATCTAGCAACTCTTCTTTTCCACGAGTTTCCAGCGCATCATCCACACCTTGTGCAATGTCAGCTGATTGCTCATCAATCGCCACTAAAACAGCAACATTGTCTCCATCAAACCCAAATTTTGACTCTGTATAGCCAATGCGTTTGATTGTTTCGCGTACAACTTTTTGGATATCTACATACGCCGAAGTAGAGATTTCCCCAAAAACTAAAACAAGTCCAGTTGTTACGGATGTTTCACACGCAACCCTGGCTTTTGGATCCTTTTCTAAAATCGCATCCAAAATCGCGTCACTGATTTGGTCAGCAACCTTATCCGGATGTCCTTCTGAAACAGATTCAGATGTAAATAAACGACGTTCTTCCATTATAAATATTCCCCCTAATTTTTATTCGGTTACAAGGAATCTCTGAGCTTTTCCAGAGCCTATCGGGAACTTGCAACGACTCGATTATAACAGAAAAATAGCGTCTGTCACTAACAAAACCATCAATAAATCTGAAAACTTACAAAAAAGTCTTTTCTACACAAAAAAAGAGACGTTCGAAAACGTCTCAGGATGACCCGTACGGGACTCGAACCCGTGTTACCGCCGTGAAAGGGCGGTGTCTTAACCGCTTGACCAACGGGCCATAATAATAAAAAAACGGAGAAGGAGGGATTTGAACCCTCGCGCCGGTTTCCCGACCTACACCCTTAGCAGGGGCGCCTCTTCAGCCACTTGAGTACTTCCCCAAAAAACCAAAAAGATTTTTTAATGGGCCTAAATGGACTCGAACCATCGACCTCACGCTTATCAGGCGTGCGCTCTAACCAGCTGAGCTATAGGCCCTTCATAAAAAAAACTAAAAGAAGCGGGTGACGAGAATCGAACTCGCGACAACAGCTTGGAAGGCTGTGGTTTTACCACTAAACTACACCCGCAACTATTGATGGCGCGGGACAGAATCGAACTGCCGACACATGGAGCTTCAATCCATTGCTCTACCAACTGAGCTACCGAGCCAGAAGCGGTCCCGACGGGATTTGAACCCGCGATCTCCTGCGTGACAGGCAGGCATGTTAACCCCTACACCACGGAACCGTATTTTTTAGTTTTAATTGCGGGAGCAGGATTTGAACCTACGACCTTCGGGTTATGAGCCCGACGAGCTACCAGACTGCTCCATCCCGCGATAATAGTATTAAAA